>JAHEJC010000158.1:0-8431 GCA_024639065.1 Lewinellaceae bacterium
TATATTGTGATAACCTAACCTGATCACCCCCCTAAACTGATCAACCCCCCTAAACTGATCAACCCCCCTAAACTGATATAATCATTGTACTTTTACAGAAGCTAAACTAAGGAAACAAATGCAACTGAATCTAAACATGCATTATTATAAATTATTGGTACTGGGGGTCATCATATTGAATTCTTCTTGGGGTTTTTCTCAATCACCTTCCTCTACGTTAAAGGTCATGACTTATAATATATGGAATGGATTTGATTGGGGTAAAGATACCATTCGAAAGGCTAATTGTGTTCGGTGGATCAAAGAACAAAATCCGGATGTGTTGGCCTTGCAAGAATTATGTGGCTACACCACCGATCAGCTACAAATAGATGCTGCAAAGTGGGGACATCTATATGTGGTACTTTTAAAAACGGAGGGTTATCCGGTAGGCCTTACTTCCAAAAAGCCGATTTCCCTGAAGGCGCGCTTACAGGATGATTTATGGCATGGTATGTTGCATGCTGAGACACAAGGGATTGATTTTTTCGTGGTGCACCTTTCTCCGGCAGATTGTGACTTTCGATTCAAAGAAGCAAATATCATTGCCGAAAAAGTCAAAAATTGCACCAATCCCAATTATATTATCCTGGGCGATTTTAATGCGCATTCTCCATTTGATAGTGAGGCCTTGCAACACAATCAAAGTTTGTTGAAAAAGTACCGCACCAAAAAACCGGATAATAAGTATTCCAACTTAAGACTAGGAGACTTTGACTATTCAGTTATGGCTTCATTCCTGGCTATACCCACTATAGACGTTAGCCTAAAATTCATAGATATAAATCACCGGTATACTTTTCCTGCTCCAGCCTTAATTGGTATCTATCAAACCGCAAATGAAGTAAAGGAAAACAAAGAACGTATTGATTATATATTGACAAGTCCGGAAATTTCTACCCGGTGTACCAGCGCAACTATTTACAATAATCAGGAAACTGGATCATTTTCAGATCATTATCCGGTGATGGCAGAATTTAATTTGAATGGAACGAATGATTAAAAGGATTCTATTGATTGGGTCTTACGAAAGTTGGAGTCCCATTTGATAATTATTATGAATGATTTGAGTAATTTACAGTTATGAAGCAATTCAGATTTGTACAAAAGGTTTTTATACTAGGAATCACGCTGATGTTGTTCATGAATTGCCAATCTCACCAACCAGCTGAGCAGGAAAAGGATTCACCTGGTTGGACCAGCTTATTCAACGGAGATGATCTTGAAGGATGGACCATACGCATTGTAGGTAGAGCATTGAATGAAAATTTTGGAAATACATTCCGTGTCGAAAACGGAATCATGAAGATTAGGTATGATCAGTATGATAGTTTTGACCAACAGTTTGGTGCGATACATTACAACCAACCTTTTACCAATTACCGGCTTAAGGTAGAGTATCGCTTTGTGGGCGAGACTGCGCCGGGAGCCCCGGAGTGGGGTTTCAGGGATAGCGGTGTGCAATTTCATGGCCAGTCACCTCAATCCATGAAACCGGACCAACCCTTTCCGGTTTGTTTGGAATACAATCTTCATGGAGGCAACGGTACCGATGAGCGCCCCAACGGTCAGATTTGTGTGCCGGGCACAACTGTAGAGATTGCAGGTGCACGCAATACGTCGTTCTGTACACCTCCTGAAGTGAAAAGAACATTCCATGGAGACCAATGGGTGAGCCTGGAGATCGATGTTCAGGATACTGTTATGACCCATTTTGTCAATGGGGAAAAGATACTGACTTACTCCAATCCCAGGTATGATGCTCAGCATGCGTATGGCAAGACCTTGATTCAAAATGGTAATGACCGGATTACTTCAGGCTACATATCCTTGCAATCCAATAGTCATCCTATTGATTTTAGAAAGATTGAGATTAAGGAATATTAAGCTGATTTTGCGACCGCGGAAATTCTAGTGAATTTGAAAGTTTCCGGATGAAGTAGCGACTTCTAACTAACACTTAGCAGCCAAGAAGTCGGGCGGATCAAATTTTATCAACCTATTTTTCTTATTAACTAGCTAAACCTAGATTAGGGATTATCATGTCTCGCAGGGTACTTGCGTTGTACACGCATCTCCTGCTTCATCAACATATAATTTATAGCAATTCCCATTGGTACTTTTAAAGACAATTCCTGAATTTGCATGAATAAAACCTATGTTGCCTTCTATCAGCGTATTGGCAGATGACGGCATTGAAGTATTGGTCGTATTTAAAGCGCCCAATCCATTAACATTTAATAAGGTATAAGCTGTTGCACTTCGTTTAAGTATAAGACCGCGACTATCTGTATCCACATAGAAATCACCTTCAATTTCAGCTTTTGTTACCGCATTGTTATTCAAGCTAGTCACTACATCTCCTGCATTATCTATGGATATCATATATTGGTCACCGCTTACATTCTTCATCAATACGCCTGCACTCAGGACATCTACATATACGTCACTGGAATTTACCCACCATTTGATATCCGAAGTGTAGGCATTGGTTAAGGCAAACACACCAGGGAAAATAAATACGAAAATTTGACAGTTCGACCTAAGTAGGTGTATGAAAGATAGATTATGATGATTGACGTTAGCCCGCCGAAAGAAAGTGCAGGAGCAATGTACAATGTACAAAAAGAGCCGTCACCAATCAAAATTAAAAACTAAATCCGCTAATTATTGCTCATATTTTTAGCCCAAAGATTATTGCCATATTGCTCTAATGAACGCTCAAACAATGTCTAAGCCACTTCCTGATTTCCCAATCCTTTATTAGCCAGCGCTTCCAAACAATAAGCATCCGATAGTCCTTGGTTATTTCCAGAAGAGCCCTCTTCTACGGCAATTAATGTATTGTCGGTTCCACCTTCTCTTTGCCGTTGTCCAATGCTCGCCAGTTCTTTGAAAGGCTCACTTGCCTTATCACTATTGCCTAGTTTGTCGTACGACTTTGCTTTGAAAACAAAGCAGATCATGCATGCGGTGACTGTTTTTTGCATCAATCTTTTGAGAAAAACTCTTAGCCAATTTATGCTTATTCATTTTCTCGTAGACAAAGCCCATGTGGTAATAGATCAAAGTATTTTTTTCATCATCAGACGTTTTACCAACTTCCAAGTTTTCAGGATAGAGTAAAGCAGTTTCAAGGTTGTCGATTGCCTTTTTGTATTTTTTTATTATTCATTAATACTAGCACCTGAAGGTATGTGCATCTACATAGTGCCAATAGATTGATCGGCCACCTTCCCAAGTTCTGAAATGGTGGGAGTCAAGAAATTTTATAGATGCATCGTATTCTCCGTTAAGGTTCAATAGTTTTACATAGTTTTTAGGTGCCGATACATCTTTTTTATAAAATTAATATTGTTCTTTAGTACGGTCAGGCAGTCCTTGAAATCAGCATTGGACCCGTCGTACTACTTGGATAATTCATTATACCAAAGCGGCATATTTTTTTCTTCTTTCAATCGCTTTGGTTGCAGATCCAACTTAGGATACAAAGAGGAGATAAAGTTGATACAGAAATTATTAACTTGAAAGGAAAACCTGCAATCACTGACAAAAAAAGTAACCAAAAATCACATAATATGGAATCACTTGCGCCTAACATTTTCGTGAAAAACATAAACGATACCATTAAATATTACCAACATATAGGATTTGAGGTTGCTATGACTAATCCGGAACAAGGTGATTTTGAATGGGCTATGATGACTTGTGGCAATGTAAGTTTTATGTTTCAAACTTTTGAAAGCTTGGGAAATGATGTTCCTGAAATCAGCAGACAACCGGGTGGATCCCTTTTATTTTATATCCAGGTAAACGGAATTAGAAACCTTTTTGAAAAAGTCAAGGATAAGGTGACGATTATTAAGGATCTGGAAAAGACCTTTTATGGAGCCACGGAGTTTTCAATTCAGGACAACAATGGCTACATTTTGACTTTTGCAGAAGACGAAAAGTAAACCTATTGAGGTATCGATTACCTATCTATTTGAAAGTACCTGAATCAAACTAGGTTTTGCGTTTGAATAAGAAGGATCGATGTTTTAACTTTATATCAAAATATCTTATGCAAACCCGACGTGATACACTTAAAGAATTAGCCCTGCTTACTGGTAGTTTGATGCTTCCCAGAACCAGCTTTATAAACGACCAAAAAGACAAATGGGGTAAAATACTTCCCCTGCGTTCATTGGGTAAGACTGGAAAACAGGTAACTATGCTAGGGGTAGGAGGCTACCATATTGGGTGGACCACAGAACGAGATGCTCAAGAAGTCATAGAAAAAGCAATAGAGGGAGGTATCCGATTTTTCGACACGGCAGAATCTTATGGCCCGGGGACCAGTGAAGAACGTTATGGTAAATACCTGGTACCTAAATATCGTGATGAGGTTTTTATTATGAGTAAAACGACCGCTAAAAACGGAACTACAGCCAAGGAGCACTTGGAGGCTACTTTAACAAGGTTGGATTGCGATTACCTGGACCTATGGCAGGTTCATTCTTTAAAAACGCCGGAGGATGTAGATCAACGGATTGAAAATGATGTATTGGCCGTTTTTGAAAAAGCAAAAAATGAAGGCAAAGTAAAACACATCGGTTTTACTGGTCATCAAAATCCGTTTGCTCACGCGCGGATGCTAGAAAAAACCATTGATAACGATCTGTTTGAAACGGTGCAAATGCCAATCAACGTGATTGATTCCCATTATCATAGTTTTATTAAAGAGGTATTGCCGATGGCCTTGGATCGAAACCTGGGTATTCTGGCAATGAAGACACTATCTGATGGTCGATTTTTTGGGAAGAAAGTAGTTTTAGATAAAACGCCGTGGGAATCAAATGATCCACTAATTCCTAATTATCTTTCGGTGAAAGAAGCACTTTATTTTGTATGGTCACTTCCCGTAAGTGTCCTGATCACCGGAGCTGAAAATAAAGATTTACTCCAGGAAAAAATTGATTTGGCTAATAACTTTACAGCGCTTTCCGAAAAAGATCGTGTTGAATTGATGACCCGGGTTTTTGAAATGGCTGGAAACAAGATTGAGTATTATAAGCAGGTGTAGATTTTAAGCCTTTATCAAGAGTCACTTATGGTTTGTATAGATATTAAGTAAATAGATGATCAGCGGAGTCAGTGATTAGTATATTGATGGAGAATTAAATACCGGTTATCATTCAATAAATGATTGTCATAAAATGCTGTGAAATTAACGTTTTCGATATATAATTTTGTTTTGCTACTTTTTGTGTTTTCAACCCAAGCAGTGGTAAACTGTAAAAAAGAAGTGATCGAAAAGAAGCCGAATATTTTATTCTGCATTGCCGATGACTGGGGCTGGCCACATGCAGGCGTATATGGCGATCATGTTGTTAAGACGCCTACCTTTGACAAGCTAGCCAAAGAAGGGATTCTTTTTGAAAAGGCTTTTGTATCTAGTCCTTCCTGCACGCCAAGCCGGGGAGCGATTCTCACTGGGAAACATTTTTGGCAATTGGGAGAAGGTGGTAATCTTTGGTCAACCCTGGATGTAGACATACCTGTTTACCCACTACTGCTTGAGGAGTCAGGGTATTTTGTTGGGTCGTGGCGAAAATCTTGGGGGCCTGGAGATATTCAAGCGGGTGGATATGATAGCATTGGACCGGCAGGCAAAATATTCCCAGAGGGTTTCGGGCAATTCCTTCAAGCACGACCGGATAAAAAACCATTTTGTTTTTGGTTTGGCGCATCAGATCCACATCGAATCTATGAAAAGGGTAGTGGTGTGGCTTCAGGTATAGATCTAGAAGCAATCGAGTTACCAAAATTCTTTGCGGATACCAAAGAAATTCGGAGCGACATAGCAGATTATTATTTTGAAGTTCAGCGATTTGATTCAGATGTAGGAGCAGCAATTCATCTTTTGGACAGTCTTGGAGAATTAGAGAATACTTTAATCGTCGTCACCGGAGATCATGGTATGCCCTTCCCAAGATGTAAAGCCAATCTATATGATATGGGTGTTCGAGTACCTTTAGTAATGCGCTGGGGTAATAAAATAGTGCCTAACACAAGAATGGAGGATTTTGTTTCACTAATCGATATGGCACCTACGTTTCTTGATCTTGCGGACGTAAATATTCCTCAACAAATGATAGGTAAGTCTTTAAAACCGATGCTTTTAACTAGTCAGAATGAGACCACTACTTCCCATCAGGATTATGTGGTATTTGGAAGAGAGCGCCACACTCCTGCACAAAAAGCGCCCTCCTTAGCCGGCTATCCAAGTCGCGGTATCCGAACTAAAGACCATTTATACATCCAAAATTTTTTTCCTGATCGATGGCCAGTCGGCGTCCCGCAAGGGGCCAGTCATCCTATGGGTTCTTTTTCTGATTGTGATGGTGGACCGACCAAGACTTTTTTGATCGAGAATCAGGATGATCCCAGGTATAAGCCTTATTTCGATTGGTGTTTTGGTCAACGACCTGCAGAGGAATTATATGTAATAGCTAAAGATCAATTTCAGCTTACCAATGTTGCTAATGACTCAAGTTATCTTTCTATCAAAAATTCTTTGTCTGCACAACTTTTGGACCTTTTAATGTCAACGGGAGATCCTCGAGTGGTTTCCAGTGATGTGGATTTTGACAACTTTCCCTACCGGGCTCCGTATGAACTGAATTCAGGTGAATAGGACTGGAGTAATAGTAGTTTAAGTACTTTGACAGAGATTCAGTAGAGAAATCGATTTGCCCATAATAATCTAAGCTAAATCTATTTAGAATATGATCTAATAAACAATAACATGTTTAGAAGATTTTTATTAACTTAGAATAATGAAAAGACGTACGTTTTTAAGTAAAGGATCGCAGACCCTTTTGGCTGCTCCCTTCGTTTTCAATCCACAACACTTCATTTTTAATCGTACGCTTGGATCGCCTTTGGTCAGTGTCTTTGATGACCATGCCTCTACTTTATTTACAGCACCAGGTAAAGTTCCTAACAATGATAACGTACTGGTCGATTTAATTAATGGATTTTCGATAAACCGTATCCGGGTTTCCAACATGATGGATACCGCTTTAATGAAGTTTACCGGAAAGTCCACGGTAGGTATGTCCTGGGAATCTCTATTTCCACCAGGAAAACTGACTATGGACACTAAAATTAGTATTAAACTAAACCTTTCGTACGGAGAAAGAAGAGAAGAAAATGATTGGAATGCTACGCTCTGTCCCTTTGGGCCTAAAGTGGCTATGTCAGACGCAATCATTCACGGCTTGAGTCAAATGTTGGACGGACACTTCCCTGTTGAAAATGTGACCATTTTCGACACGATTTATTCGGCAGGCTCAAGAAAAGATTACTCCTTAGTGCAAGGTTACCGACCAGTCAAAGGTGTAAATACTGGTTTTTTCAAAGACCATACATCCGGGACATATGGCATTCACTGGGTAAATCCAAATAATCAAGATGAGGTTCCCCCTGAAGCTCCTGAGTTTACAGCTGCACCTGATTACCCAAAACCATATCAGGCACATCAACGGGTAAAACGCCCAGTTTATGAAAATGACTTTATGATCAATGTGGCCATCGCTAAAGATCATCGCGAAGCAGGGGTCACTGGTGTAATGAAGAATAATTATGGTTGTACCGATAATCCCATAGGTACACATGGATCTACCTGGAAACGACTAGACAGCCCTTATGCTGGTACCCGCTTATGTGTACCCGTATTCTATAAATCATTGAATGAAATTACACCTTGTATTCTAAATATAATGGATGCCTTAGTAGGTGTATACCATGGAGGTCCACTATCGGGTAAAGTGTTTCATACCAATGTTCTTACAATAGGTCAAGATCCCTTGGCTATTGACACCTATCTGTTGAATCTGGTAAACACTCATCGCAAAAAGAATGGATATGCCGCTATCGAAACTCAGGATGGGAAAAATGACGATGGCCACCTCAACGCTTCCTTCCTGCGTATTTCCGAAGAAAGACATGAGATCGGGAATGCTGCTCAAAACAACATCCAATCATTTGATATTTCGTCCCAATCAGAAAAATACGATTTACCTACATTTGATAAACCCCAATCACGGGTAAGTGACGCGATGAAGAATAAGCGTGCCTATCATTTGCAAGTCCATATGGATGATTCCAATCGTCAGCATAAGATCGATTCATGGGTTGAAGACCAGGAAGGCAAGCTAGTCAAAAAATTACCTCAGCAAGCGACACAAGGTAATTTTGCTGAATTAAGCTGGAAACCAAAATTAAGCCGAAAAGAAATAGCCCAAAATCCTCGTTTTGTCTGGCACACGGAAGTGGATGGAGTAAGACATGCCCGGATGATTAATATTACTGCTGGCTAGCAGGGTTGATAATCCGGTAGCTGAGG
>JAHEJC010000158.1:8531-13413 GCA_024639065.1 Lewinellaceae bacterium
GGTCCTTCGAGTGCCTTGGTGGCTGAGTCTACCTGTGGCAGACAGGCCTGTCGAAGTCCAGGAACCAGTATTTTTTTCAAATCTCGATACGCTAGTGAAAGTTTTGATAGTTTATTTGTTTCTCCATTAATTAAAGCTAACTTCTTTTTTCTGTTCCAACCTTTAACTTGCTGTTCACGATAGTAGGCATCATCAATTTTTTGAAAGTCTTCATAGTAGATCAATTTTACTGGAAGCCTTGCTTTCGTTTATCGTGCTCCTTCACCAAGTTGATGTTGTTCGAATCTGAAATCTAAATCTACTGTGCTACCTGTGTAAAAGCTTCCATCACAACATTCTAAAATGTACGTATACCCCGCCAACTGATTAATTTCTTTGATTAAAAATCGTAAATAATTTTTCTTGTATTTAAAAAGTCTGGCCCTTCGAGTACCTTGTTGACTGAGTCTACCTGTGGCAGACAGGCCTGTCGAAGTCCAGGGACTAATTTTATCTGACTTCTGTTTTCTCAATAAGTCCTATCCAAAATTTAATTTTACTTTTTTACCAACAATAGAGAGATTTTCATTAATAAATTCTTCGTTCCACAAATTGGAGATTACTGCAGAAATGTTCGGATTCTGCAAGGCCCACAGATAGGCCTTGAGCGGTGCCTTAAGGTTTCCCGGAACAATTCTATCCACTTTGTCAACACGCCAGCTAGGTATAGGTTGAAGTGCTTTATGATGGGTCGCAACGGCCATAGCTGCTTTCATGGCAATAATGCCAACGCCCTGATCATGTGCTTTTTTAATAGCTGCTTCCATGTACCCACCATTAATAATGTTGTAAGCACACATGACCACATCGTATTGACCCGTTTCGACCGCTGCATCCAGCACGCCGGCAGGATCATTATGTGTTGATACACCCAGAAAACGAACTTTGCCCTCCACTTTTAGCTCTTGAAAAGTGGAGAAGGTTTCAGGTATTGTTACTTCTTCCTTGCTGTTGCCTCCATGTGGACACATTAGAATATCAAAGTGATCGGTCTTAGCTCTTTGAAGACTACCTTCAACACTTGACTTGATTTTGGTTTGGTGTGCTTTACTGCCATCTACCAGATGACCATAATCCTCCACCATGGCATTGGAGATAAAACATTTATCCATTGATGTTTCCTGTCTTGGCCAGTAAACTAAAAAATAACCTGGTTTGTCGACATAGCGTTCAGCGCGTATTTCTTCCGCCCGGGTCATAATTTTCCTCTGCTTTTCAGTAGGCAAGCCTTTGAAAATATCCTGATACATTCCATCTCTAACTCCTTGGAACCCACTTACCTTTGTGGTCATAAATACCTTCATTCGTTTGGAAGAGCTGTCAATTACTTTACTATAGGCGACCTCACAATCTCCCCGCCCATAGGCTGGGGCCATGTCGAGATAGTTTACGCCTCGTTCTATGGCCATTTCTACCTGTTTAAACGAGTCGGATCTAACCGGATCTCCTCCATTGACAACCTCTGAAACCATCATTCCCGTACGACCCAATTGACGGTAGGCCATGCCTTCAACCTTATTTCGCCATTCGGGCGTTACGGTTTTCGGAAGGCTTTCAGATGAATTGTCTATTGCTTTGACTTGGTTAAATGGTAATCCACCCAGCCCCACTGAGGCGATAGAAGCAAGGGAAATAAAATTTCTCCGGTTTAAAGAGTTTTTATTCTTTTTCATGATCTTTTTTTTTAGACAAAAGCGGATAGAGCTCGTTTTGAAGGTTTAAGATACTGATGTTGTGCTTACTCTTTAGTGCTTGCAGGGATTCATATTCTATTTTGTACCGTTTAGCACCTGATGGGGTAGTCACCTCTTTGATCTGTACCGGTCCGTAAGGGGTAGACATCTCAAATTGCCTTCTTTCCAGAATAGTGCGATTAACCGGGAAGTGTCGGAGGCCAATGGATGGACTGTGCTCTAAGATAAAATTGCTCAACCGTTCAACATCTTCCGGGGCTACCAGCACCGCTAGTTTAAGCCCGGGTCTTCCTTTTTTCATTTGGATAGCTGTAAAATAAAAGTCAATGCCTCCGTGTTGAGTTAAATCATTCTGAAAGTCCAAGCCCAACAATTCAGCAGAACCATCATCAATATTGGTCTCCACTATGATGAGCGCTGAAGACGAATCCTCAGTTATTTTTTTTTTAGATGAGACGATTGAAACGCGCACAACATTTGGACTGATGAAATTTTTCTGTCCCGGTCCGTAGGCAATTTTCTCTTGTTGGAGTTCATACATTGAAAAATCTGGATTCAAATATTTTAAAATGGCTGCTCCGGTCGGGGTTACTCGCTCACCTTCTTCTTGACCCGTATAGGTGGGCATGCCAATTAGAATGTCAGCAGTAGCTGGAGCTGGTACTGGCAGTACACCATGCTGGGTCTTGACCATACCATAACCTGTACAGATAGGCGTTGAGATAGTCTTGTTTATCTGGAGCCGATCAATCAGGACAGCGCAGCCCACAATATCCAGGATGGAATCTACACCACTCACTTCATGGAAATGAATCGTTTCCAGGTCCATATCATGGATCTTTGATTCGGATTTGCCAATAATAGTAAAAATGGCTTTTGCAATCTGTTTGGCTTGATCAGTGATAGCTCCTTTTTCTATTATCTGGATGATGTCTTTAAGGTGCCGGTGATGATGATGGTGATCTTCTGGCTCGATGTCGGGTCCGTGATCATGATCGTGGTGTTCATGATCATGACTATGGTGGTGCTCATGTTGGTGATCGTGCTTATGATCAAGGTGATCATGTCCATGATGGTCATGTTCATGACGGTCATGTTGATGGACGTGATCATGATCCCTATCTTGATTTTTATTAAGATCAATGATCCGAACGTACTTGCAGACGATTCCATTTTTGATAACGGATTCGACAACCACCTTGCCATCTGGTAAGTTCAATTTTTCCGGTAAATGGATGATTTCCTCATAATAGTCAGCTAAGCCGCAAAAAGCACTTAACAACATATCACCTGCAAGTCCAGAAAAGGGTTCGATGTAAAGCTCCTTCATCTTTGTATTTACTTTTGAATATGGTTGTTTAAAATTCGGGCAGCTGCCAGGGCAGCACCATATCCATTATCAATATTTACGACAGTGATACCATTTGCACAACTGGACAACATGGTTTGTAATGCTGCATTACCGCCAGCAGCAACACCATAACCCACACTGGTTGGAACAGCAATTATAGGCTGTGGTAGTAGTCCGCCTACCACGGTAGGCAGTGCCCCTTCAAATCCAGCGATTACAATCAGCACTTTGAATTTTTTTAATTCATCTAACTTGTTTAATAAACGATGCAGGCCGGCTACGCCAATATCCTGATAGCAGGTTGCTTGATGACCCAAATGTTCCAAGGTATAAAAAGCTTCATTCACGGCAAATTGATCAGCTGATCCAGCCGAAAGAATCCCAATTTCGCCCTGGCGAAGGTCCTCGGTTGGTCTTTTTACCGAAAATACACCAGATAGGGGATCACCAAAAGCTTGGGGATAGTGTTCTAGTAAATGCTCCATTTTATCCGGCTGGAGCTTCGTGATAAAAGCAGGATCACCTAATTCTTTATAATGGTCCAGGATGTCAATTATTACTTCGATCGATTTAGAGGCCCCATAAATAATTTCCGGGAATCCCAACCGCTTTCTTCGATCTGCATCGATGTTGAAGTTCTTCATTTATCTTTTTCTACTTTTTTCAAAACCCGGTTGAGCTTACCGGAAACCAACCCTTCTTCATCTACCTGACAGGTTTCAAAACCAATACTTTTAAAGGCCAGCTCGATACTGTCTTTATGGTTCAATAGACGGGCCAGGTCGCTGACTGGTACTTCGATCTTTGCTTCTTTGCCATAATGTCTAACCCTTACTTCGGTAAATCCATGCGTATTCAATATGGATTCAGCGGTCTCTATCTGCTGAAGTTTTTCTGGGGTGATAAAATCGCCGTAAGGGATGCGCGAACTCAAGCAGGGACTGGCTGGCTTTTCCCAATTAGGTAACCCTAAATGTTTACCCAAGGCTCGGACATCTGCCTTCATCAATTGGCAATCTGCCAAAGGTGATCGGATTTGATGCTCATTGGCTGCTTGGATACCCGGCCGGTAGTCTTTATAATCCTCTTTATTCGTACCGTTTAATAGGGTGTAGTCAGGAAACTTATTTTGCAGTTGGGCCAAATCAGTATATAGGTGTGATTTACAATAATAGCAACGATTGGCGGGATTGGAAAGATAATTTTCATCTTCTACTTCTCGGGTTTCAATAACCTCCAATTGAATACCGTATTGATCACAAAACGCTATAGCCTCCCCATAATCTTTTCGCTTCAAACTCGGTGAAATAGAAATACAGCCCATCGCTTTTGGTCCTAGAAAAAGATGGGATAAATACAATACCAAAGCGGAATCGATGCCTCCTGAAAACGCGGTTATGGTGCCCGCATGTCCGGTAAACCATTTTTCTAAATCATGCATTTGTGCTGGTATCATACCTTATTGCTGATCGCTTACTATTTATTAAACAAAGACAAAACGAATCTAATCGTACCTTAAATATACACATCTTAAGCATTTGATAAATCACCTCCTGTATATTAAATTTCGGAGAGAATAATCTTCCATAGCTAGGTAAAGCAAAATTTTGTTAAAATACAAACTAATTGAACCTGATTGGAAAGTGTTCAGAACTATTTATTTAAGGCTACATGAATGTGGTGATGAATAATAACACCAATTCTAATAGAATTATTTGTTTGCAATGAAACCATACCTTAATTTGCCAGAAGAAAAAGGTAATCAAGACTTAAACCTAAATGCCAATGTCTTATTTGT
>JAHEJC010000159.1 GCA_024639065.1 Lewinellaceae bacterium
TGTTATTTACAAATGCATATGTATCAGTGCCTTCATGTTTGCCTGCAAGAACTAGTATTTTAACCGGAATGAGCCCCTGGCAAAGCGGGCAACTTGGATATACACCTATCCCTGAATTTCCGTACGAATTACCTAAAATATTTACCGGAGCCGGTTATCGGACACATGCGGTTGGAAAAAATCATTTTACACCAATGCGTAATAAACATGGCTACCAAACTGTAGAACTTGAGGAAGGTTGGTACACAACTATAAAAGGATCTGAAAAATGTGATTACACCTTGTGGTTTGAAAAGAATGCTCCTGGTAAAGACATCAATGCTTCCGGGCTGCATTATACAGATCATCGTGGAGGGGTAGCTTTCCCGTTTGCAGATGAATTACATCCAACTCACTGGACTGCCGAACGCGCCATTCATTTTCTGCAGAACTATAAAGGAGATAGCCCTTGGTTACTGAAAGTATCTTTCCAACGGCCACATCCACCATTCGATCCGCCCGGAAAGTGGGTAGATTATTATAAAGATATTGACATCCCAAAGGCCTCAGTTGGTAATTGGGCTGCAGAAAAATACGGAGATAAAACAGGGATCATGTCGGAACAGAAAAATCCGACTTCCGGAAACTTTTCAAATGAAGAGATAGAATCTTCGAGACGGGCTTATTATGCTGCCATCTCGTTTGTCGATGAACAAATAGGAAGAGTATTGGAGGCGCTCGTAAAAAGAGGTGAATTTGATAATACACTGATTATTTATACCTCGGATCATGGCGATATGATGGGTGACCATCACATGTGGCGTAAATGCCGGCCGTATGAAGGCTCCGCCCGTATTCCACTAATATTACGTTGGCCCGGGAATTTACAAATGAAGGCGAATCGTGGACAAGTGAGGGATGAATTGGTAGAACTCCGCGATGTCCTACCAACTTTCCTTGATGCTGCCGGTATTCCTAAACCACCCCTTATGGATGGCAAAAGCCTGTTAAATATTATAAGAGGGAAGCCCTGGAGAAAAATCCTGGATTTGGAGCATGCTCAAATTTATGAAAAAGATAACGCCTGGGTAGCCTTAACAGATCGGAGATATAAATACATCTATTTCACCCTTACCGGACAACAACAATTGTTCGATTTGCAAAATGATCCGCATGAAATGCATGACCTTTCCTTCGAAGCATTATTCGGAAACAACAAAAACCTTGTTAAAAAATGGAGAAAAAGAATGATAAAACATCTTCAGATAAGAGGAGAAGAATGGGTTAAAAATGGTGATTTAGTGGTACAGGAGAAATCAATTTATTACGGAAAAAATCATCCTAAGTTGAAAAATCAAGACAATTGAAATTAAGAGCTACCAGAATGAAAAGATTATCGGACTTTGTATTGATCATGTTTATCCTATTGGGTCTTGTTAACTGTAAGCAGGCTCAAGAAGAATCTGTGCAAAATTTTATTATTATACCCCAACCGGTAGAAATAACCCCAACAGCAGGGGTTTTTCAATTAAATTCCAGGACCAAAATAACCTGTGATGAGGAATTAAGATCCAAAGCAGAACAATTAGCCGGATTTTTAAAGCCTGCGACCGGTTATAATTTACCCATAACCGGGATTGGTAAAAGAAAAAATGTAATTTCCTTATCATTAGATATCAGTCTAAATAATCTTGGTAACGAGGGGTACAAACTTGATGTTAGACCAAAGCGGATAACTATTACAGCATCATCAGCAGTGGGTATATTATATGGTATACAATCATTGCGGCAACTTTTTCCTGCAGAAATTGAGCGCAAAAACATAAGTAAAACGAATGATTCATGGAGTATTCCCTGCGTTTCAATAACTGACAATCCGCGTTTTATATGGCGTGGATTGATGCTTGATTGCAGCCGTACATTTTGGAGTAAGGAGTATATAAAAAGGACTCTTCGATTAATGTCACTTTATAAATTGAATGTGCTTCACCTGCACCTAACCGATGACCAGGGATGGAGAATTGAAATTGAAAAATATCCGGAACTAACCCAAAAAGGTGCCAGGTTTCCTGCTAAATGGAATGAGCCAAAAGAGAGAGAGGGTTTTTATACGAAAAACGATATTCGGGAAATAGTCGATTATGCTACACAGCACAATGTCGCTATTGTCCCGGAAATTGAGATGCCCGGCCATTCCATGGCTGTACTGGCGTGTTATCCCGAACTATCCTGTACCGGAGGCCCTTTTGAAATCCATCCTTTCTTCAAAGGACCCAGTGTTCATAAAGATATTTTTTGTGCCGGGAATGAAAAAACATTTGAGTTTCTTGAAAATGTGTTAACAGAAGTTGTTGAAATGTTCCCTTCAGAATATATACATATCGGCGGAGATGAAGCACCAAAAAAGCGATGGGAAATGTGTAAAAAATGCCAGGCCAGGTTGATAGAAGAAAGATTAAAAGATGAACACGAATTGCAAAGCTGGTTCATTAAAAGAATAGAAAAATTAGTATCAGGCCAAGGAAAAAAGCTGATAGGATGGGATGAAATTTTGGAAGGAGGATTAAGCTCCACAGCCAGTGTAATGTACTGGAGAGGATGGCTGGAAGATGTACCGGAGAGAGTGGTTTCTAAGGGCAACGATATTGTGATGAGTCCTACGTCACATTGCTACTTCGATTATAAATACGAAGCGATATCAACTATGAAAGCGTATGAATATGAACCTGTTTCAAATAAGTTATCAAAGGAACATTCAAATAATATTTTAGGAGTCCAGGCAAACTTTTGGTCTCATATTGACAGGACTGAAGCCGGAGTGGATAAACAGTTATTTCCAAGGATTTTATCTATCTCGGAGGTTGGTTGGAGTCCAAATAATAAAAAGGATAGCACATACTTTAAAGAAAAGGTAATCAAGCAATTAATTAGGCTTGAAAAATTAGGTGTAAATTATTTTCATGATCCTGGATTAAAAAACGTTAAATAGTGCGCTTAGTAACGCCGAGAAAATAAACTCCGGAGCGGAAGGAATTTGTAACATTTGTTTTATTACTCTCCTACTAAGTGCATCATGCTTTCAGAAATATCCCACCTATTAAAAAGATACTATAAGAAGATATTGTGACGATTGATAAAAGTCATTGAAATTCGCAAATAGATATTTTTAGACATAAATCACCATAGTAGCTATTAGTTTGCAAATAACATTAAATTCGCACCGTCTGAAGAAGAAAGAAAATGTTCTGTAAGCCTACCTACTTTTAGTTCTCAGTAAAACTTAAGCTGCCGACCTTTATTTGAGAGGAACGTTATGAAAAATTACCGTATGAAAAAACGAATTAGTTTAATTTTAATCTTTGCGCTGGCCAGTATCTTGCCATATCAACTTAGTGCACAAGAATTGCCTTTCCGTCATTTTACGACTGACAATGAAATCAATCCATTACCTAATCCAGCAGTGACCGCCTTATTTCAAGACAAAACTGGGTATATCTGGTTTGCTGTTTATGGTACTGGCCTAGTGCGTTATGATGGACGGCAGATGGAAGTATTTACTCCGCTTGAGGGCATGAGCACCTATGTCTTTAGTATCGAGCAGGATGGCATGGGCCGATTATGGGTTGGCAGTACGGAGGGACTCAGAATATCCGAATATCCATTAGAAAAATATGAGCCAGGCGAACAAATTAAGTTTGTCGCGGAGCTAGATGAGATATCGTTGCAGGTGACGCGACTGCCAAATCGGAATCAATTATTTATAGATAACCACAGTAACATTTGGACGACCACCACCCAAGAGATTATATGTTATCACTATGACCGTGATGACAAATTACAAGCCGACACCATATCTCTTGCTTCTTTGCCTGACAAGCAGCGCGCAGTAATTTGTTTTGGCTCTCTCTCGGATGGCACCATCTGTGCTATAACGGAATCGAGACATATGCTATTTTTATCGCCGGACAGCCTGACATTTGATAGTGTACTCTTCGATCTTCCCTCCGATGTTACTGGCAAAGCGGCTACTCAAAATTTGCTACTCGATCGCTGGGGCACTTTGTGGGGATCGCGCAACAATGGAGAAATTTGGAAGCTAGGTCCAGATGAAAAGCTGCTGAATCCTTCGACTGCGAGCATGGCAAATGGTCTGAGTGCAAAGGCCATTATGGAGACAAAAACTGGCCAATATTTAGTTGGAAGCCTGGGCGGCGGTTTAATTGAATTTGATAAAGATAGCCTCGACCGCACGATAACTTACACATTGAAAAATGGAATGCTTAGTCCGGTCGTTTGGGATTTGATGCAAGACCGGGAAGGCAACATCTGGATTGCCACCAATTCTGGATTAAGCCGCCTGCCAGGTGACTATAAGGCATTTGGACATTATACTACCAACTCCATCGAAGGTGCTCCGAACATGTTGCCCGAACCTGGCGTCATCTGTATGGTCGCAGAAATGGACTGGAAGCCAGGAGAAAAGCCACTACTCGTAGCCGGAACAGGAGATGGTATCTCCTTTATAAGAAACGGAAATGACCGTCAGATTATTAAAATCGAAGATGGCTTACTTGATAATACAGCGCTTGATATATCTCAAGATCAGTTGGGTAGATTGTGGATAAGCGGTCGGAGGGGTATCACCTGCATAAGCAGCGATCCAAGTCTATTGTTGCTTCCAGGTTTTTATCCCGCTACTAAGATGTCATTATTCGGGGAGCCTATGTATGTTGCCGCTATGCCCTTTTCACACATGAATGGAGCCGTGATCACATCATTATCCAAAAGTGAGGATGTTCGTGAAAAGGTCGAGACTATCCTATTCCTGGGTGCAAGCTCAGTATTAGTGTTTGCGAATGAACAATTTTATTATCTCCCGCCAGAACTATGTCTTGAGCGAAGAGCATTCCGGAGTATTACATTCGATGGCCGCAGCTACCTGTATGTGGGTGATGAAGCACAAGGCATGCTCCGCAGCAAATTTCCCCTTACTATCGAGAAATTAGAATCACTATCGTATACGTCCAGTAGCAATCCACGCTTTAAAGGTATTCGATCGATCGATGAGCCGATATTTATACCTCATCTTCTCACTGCTGGCTCGGACACCGTGTCTATGGTCTCGTCGTTTTTATGGCATGATTCGCTGATGTGGATGGGAACAGAACACGGTATCTTGGTCTTGAGTGGTGATTCTTTAATAAGTCAAACTCAGCTTACAGCTCAAGATGGATTGAAAGCGAATGGTGCGGTAGGGTTTCTTTATGATCCGCGATCCGCTTTACTATGGGCTGCCACTAATAATGGTTTGGTGGGCATCGATCCTGTAAATAAGGTGATTCGCAAGACTGCGGAAAAAAAAGATGGCTTGGTGAACGATAAAGCCTGGGGCTTCCCTTCTGTCGAAATGACGCATGAGGGTATCTTATACTTTGGCACTGCTCAAGGACTTTCCATTTATGATCCACTCCTGGATGAGCCTGATACCCTGGCACCGGGGGTGGTGCTGCGTGATTTTCAACTCACGGAAAATGCCAGCGAGAATAACATTTTGGAGATAGAATATGCTGCATTAAGCTATAATTACGAGCCAGGTATTAGCTATCAGACCAGGTTGGTTGGATTTGACGCCGATTGGGCAGAAGAAACGAAGGAGACCCGGATTCGCTATACCAACCTACCAGCAATAGGAGTTCCCAGGACTTATCATTTTGAGCTCCGGGCGAAGGACGATTCGGGGAATACCTTACAAACTCCATTGTCCCATGCATTTGAAATAAAACCACCCTGGTATCTCACCTGGTGGGCATTTTTGTTATATCTGATCATGCTGACTGCAGTGGTTTATACTTACGTACGTTGGCGAACCGCAGCACTTAAAAGACGTCAAAAACAACTTGAAACGACCGTGACAGAACGTACCGCGGAAATCGTGTTGCAGAAAGACATTATTCTCAAAGAGAAAGAGCGATCCGAAGAATTATTGCTTAATATTTTACCAGCTGAAGTTGCCGAAGAATTAAAACTAAATGGGGTGTCACCAGCCCGTACGTTTGACGAGGTGACGGTTCTATTTACCGATATAAAAGAGTTTACTGCCATCTCTGAGCAACTCACTGCCACCGAGTTGGTTGCCGAGATCAACATTTGCTTTCAGGCCTTCGATGAAATCACCAGCCAATTCAATATTGAAAAAATCAAAACAATTGGTGACGCTTATTTAGCTGCCGGCGGATTACACCTGCCGAGAAAAACAGAACCTAAAAATGTTGTGCTAGCAGCACTGGCTATGCAGCAGTTCATGCAGGAGCGAAGAGCATTAAATAAGCAGCGCGGTGCGATAGGTTTTGAAATGCGTTGCGGCATACATACTGGACCCGTGGTGGCAGGTATCGTAGGGGTTAAGAAATTTCAATACGACATCTGGGGAGATACCGTCAATACTGCGGCTAGAATAGAGAGCAGTGCTGAAATAAATAAAGTGAATATCAGTGAGAGCACTTATAACTTATTGGCGGGCGATCCTCAATTTAAATTTGTAAATAGAGGTAAAATCGAAGCAAAAAGCAAGGGAGAAATCCAGATGTATTATGTGGATTTAGCAGACGTAAAATGATGGTTTGCACGTTACTTTCAATTGTATTATTTTAGGCCAAGTGAAACTATTAACATATTTTACTACTAAATATTGAAACTACTTTGGAAGTTACAAGAGTTCATTTGAATAGTTCTAAGAAAATCACGGTCTATGGTTGGATTGAAATTTTCCGAAAATGATTTGTTCATTTAACCTATCTTTCAATTTTACTTATTTTTAAACACCGATTTTTTGGTTGAAACCAACTTTTAATTTGCTTTCATTAGCAGCATAAGGCTCTAGTAATAAAAATTTAAAAAAGTATGAGTAAAGTAATCGTCTTAACTGGAGCAGGAGGGGTATTGTGTAGCACTTTAGCGAAAGCACTGGCAAAAAAAGGGCATAAAATAGCCGTCTTAGATTTGCGAATTGACGCTGCCAATAAAGTATCCGAAGATATTAACAAAGAAGGCGGTACGGCTATCGGAGTTACTGTTAATGTGTTAGATAAGGAATCATTGGTGCAGGCTAAAAAAGAAGTTAATGAACGATTGGGCATTTGCGATATCTTAATCAATGGAGCAGGTGGAAATCACCCTTTGGGAACCACATCAAATCCATATTTACTGAAAGAAGATTTGCTCAATAATACTGAAGGGTTTAAGACTTTTTTCGATCTGGACCCGAGTGGGATAAAATTTGTATTTGACTTAAATTTTATTGGAACATTACTTCCTACTCAAGTTTTTGCAAAAGATATGGTCGGTAAAGAAGGGTGTAGTATATTAAATATTTCATCAATGAATGCTTTTACTCCTTTAACTAAAATTCCTGCGTATAGTGGTGCGAAGGCTGCTGTTTCAAATTTTACGCAGTGGTTGGCTGTGCATTTTTCAAAAGTTGGAATACGCGTAAATGCATTAGCTCCAGGATTCTTTTTAACAGATCAGAACAGGTCGTTATTAACTAAAAGTGATGGTAGTTTAACTCAAAGAGGCCAACAAATTATAGATCAAACCCCTATGGGCCGATATGGTGATCCTGAAGATTTAATAGGCACTACAATTTGGTTGTGTGGAGAAGGAGCAAAATTTGTAACTGGGGTAGTCATACCAATTGATGGTGGCTTTGCGGCTTATAGCGGGGTATAATGAAAAAAGATGAAAAACATATTATCTGGGGAATCATCGGCTGTGGAGATGTTGCAGAAGTAAAAAGTGGACCAGCTTTTCAGAAGTGTAATCATTCAGAATTACGTGCTGTAATGAGAAGAAATGGCAATAAAGCCAAGGATTTTGCATTAAGGCACCAAGTACCATTATGGTATGATGACGTGGAAAAGATTTTACAAAATGATGATATTAATGCGATCTACATTGCCACACCACCCTCATCGCATTTGGAATATGCCACAAAGTCTTTAGAAGCAGGTAAAGATGTATATTTGGAAAAACCCATGGTGCTTTCTATGAAAGAAGCATCCGTCTTAGAGGAAGCAGTCCGACATAGTAATAATAAATTGGTAGTAGCACATTATCGTAGATATCTACCGATGTATCTTAAAGTAAAAGAATTGGTTGAAACAAAAGCTATTGGCACTGTAAAGTATGTAGATATCCAGTATTTAGAAAGTCACTATGCTGGTAATATTAATAATTGGAGGCTAAATACGTCAATTTCTGGGGGAGGATTATTTCATGATCTTGCACCTCATCAAATTGACCTGATGTATTACTTTTTTGGAGATTATGAATATGCAAAAGGATTTTCTTTTAATCAAGGAAAAAAATATCAAGCAAGCGATGTCGTAAATGGTATCATCAGTTTTAAAAGTGGTATTCAATTTAGAGGTATTTGGAGCTTCGATGCGCCTAATTATTTGCAAACAGATCGTTGTAAAATATTTGGAAGTCGAGGCACAATTCAGTTTTCATTTTATGCGAATCAATTAAAATTGAAGATTAATAATGAATCAAGTACCTATACTTTTAAAAATCCTGATCATATTCAACAGCCATTTATACAAGAAACTGTAAATTATTTTTTAGACAAAAGAACAAATCCATGTAATGTTCAGGAAGGTGCTCTAGTAACAACAATAATGGATAAGTTTACTGATAATATTAATACTTAAAAAATGGAACAAACATGGAGATGGTTCGGGCCAAATGATCCGGTTTCCCTTACAGATATAAAGCAAGCAGGTGCTACAGGAATTGTTAGTGCATTGCATCATATCGCTAATGGCGAAATTTGGCCCATTGACGAGATACAAAAACGCAAGGAAATCATTGAACAAGCAGCATTAACTTGGTCCGTGGTAGAAAGTGTCCCTATCCATGAAGACATTAAAACGCAGTCAGGCAATTTTCAAATCTATATTGATAATTACAAAGAGACACTTAGCAATTTAGGTACTTGTGGGATTGATATTGTATGTTATAACTTCATGCCTGTATTAGATTGGACACGAACAAGTCTGGATTATGAAGTGGAAGATGGTTCCAGAGCATTGCGTTTTGACGCCACTGCGTTTACGGTATTTGAAGTTTTTTTACTCCAAAGACCAGGAGCAAAAGAAACTTATACCCAGGAGCAGATTGAGCGTGCAGAAGCCATGCATAAAATAATGAGTGATGCGGATAAGACATTGTTGATTAAAAATATTATTGCTGGCTTACCTGGTGCAGAAGAGGGTTATACTTTGGAAGAATTCAATGCTATTCTTGCATCGTACAATTCTATTGGACCAAAAGAATTAAAAGAACATCTTTATTATTTTCTAGAGCAAATCATACCTACCGCTGAACAAGCAAATATATTGATGTGCATCCATCCTGACGATCCTCCATTTCCAATTTTAGGATTACCAAGAGTTGTAAGCAAAGAACAAGATATAGTCGATCTATATAATGCCGTTGATAGTCCACATAATGGATTGACTTTTTGCACGGGTTCATTTGGCGTAAGACCAGATAACGACTTACCCGGAATGGTTGAACGGCTGGGGGATCGAATACACTTTATTCATTTGAGAAGTACGCAAAGGGACGATCAGGGTAATTTTTATGAAGCCAATCATTTAGAAGGGGATGTGGATATGTATGGTGTTATGAAGGCATTAGTGGTTGAGCAAAGAAAAAGACAATCAGTAGGAAGAGCAGATGTCAGAATGCCTTGGCGTCCGGATCATGGACATCAGATGTTAGATGATCTAAATAAAAAAACAAATCCGGGATATTCGGGGATCGGACGATTGAGGGGATTAGCTGAATTACGAGGTTTGGAATTTGGAATTGCCAATAGCTTAACTAATTGATCTAATTATAAGAAACTATTGCAAGCTTAAATAAACATAATTGGGCACAATGAAATATAATTTATTACTTATTGTGATTTTTTTTGCAGTCACCTCATCCTGTGAAAAAGCAGATAAAGGTAAAGTTCTTTATTTAGGTCATTCCTTGCCACAATCGCACCCGGTTCACAAAGGAATAGTTGAATTTCAGAAAGCCCTGGAACTAAAATCCAAAGGGGAATTAAGGGTAAAAATATTTCCTGATGCGCAGTTAGGTTCGGAAAGAGAGGTTTTAGAATTATTACAAATTGGAAGTGTGGCTGCAACAAAAGTGAGTGCGGCGACTTTGTCAAATTTTGTGCCTGAATACCACATTTTGGGGATACCATACTTGTTTAGAGATAAGCAACATCAATTTGATGTTTTAGAAGGACAAATTGGTAAATCTATATTGGAGAAAGGGAGTAAGTTTTGGCTTCGCGGGCTTTGCTATTATGATGCAGGGAGTAGAAGTTTCTATACTAGTAAAAAAGCGATAAGGACACCTGATGATTTAAAGGGCCTTAAAATAAGAGTGATGAATAATCAAATGGCTATTAATATGGTGAATGCACTGGGTGGTTCAGCAACACCATTATCATATAGCGAATTGTATACCGCTATTCAACAAGGAGTGGTAGATGGAGCAGAAAACAACCCACCTTCATTTGTATCTTCAAACCACTATGAAGTAAGTAAGTATTATACGTTAGATCAACATTCCTCTGTTCCAGATGTGCTTTTAATTGGTACTAAATATTGGGATAAATTATCCGAAAAGGAAAAATCATGGGTTCAGGAAGCTGCAGACGAATCTTCCCAGGCCCAAAAAATATTTTGGAATGAATCTGTTGAAGAATCAATGAAAATTGCAAAAGAAGCAGGAGTAGAAGTGATCATTCCGGAAAAATCTTTATTTGCAGAAAAATCAAAAACAGTTGTTGAAAAATTTGTGATTGAATTTCCAGAAATGGCACCCATTGTCAATCAAATTAAAAACCTATGATCATGAATAAAGCTGATTTTGTTTTTGCCAAAGTGAATAGGATCCTGGAGTTATTTTTAATAACAATTTTTGCGCTTTTAGTTTTGGATGTTTTGTTTCAGGTCTTTTCAAGATACATCCTGGGTACATCTTTTACCTGGACAGAAGAGTTTGCACGATTTTCATTAATCTGGATGACTGTATTAGGGGCAGCATACCTGAATGCAAAAAAAGAGCACCTTTCTATGGACTTTTTATATCAAAAGTTATCGGATGTAAATAGGAGAAAAGCATCCATACTAATTGAGGTTTTTATTTTTCTATTTGCCTTAATTGTTATGGTTATAGGTGGGTTCAACCTGGTTTATATAACCTTACATTTAGAACAACTTTCCGGTACGCTGCGTATTCCCTTGGGCTATATATACGCTATTATGCCCTTTAGTGGATTGCTGATCATGTGTTTTTCCATTTACCATATTTCAAATACTTATACAAACAAATTCAAAAATTAATTATGAGTATTGAAATTATAAGCATATTGGTTTTGTTTATTAGCTTCTTTGGACTTTTACTGTTAAATGTACCTGTTGCTTACAGTATTGGAATATCAACCACTTTAAGTCTATTGTTGAATATTGATAAAATGCCGGGGATAACCACCATTGCTCAACGAATGACCACGGGAATTGATAGTTTTGCCTTATTAGCGATCCCATTCTTTATACTGGCTGGGGAAATTATGAAACAAGGTGGTATTGCCAATCGCTTAATCAATTTTGCGAAATCCCTGGTGGCCAGTCTTCCCGGAGGATTAGCCTATGTAAATGTTTTGGCTTCTATGCTCTTTGGCGCAATTTCGGGGTCCGCTTTGGCTGCGGCTTCGGCAATCGGGTCAATAATGACAGATCGCATGGAAGAAGAAGGATATCCAAGAACATTTAGTGCATCTGTTAACATTACAGCGTCCACAACCGGTTTATTAATTCCACCCAGTAATATACTCATTGTATATGCCTTAGCAAGTGGAGGGACGGCTTCTGTAGCCGCTTTATTTGTTGCTGGATATTTTCCTGGAATATTATTAGGTTTTGCCATAATGGGCTATATCGCTTTTGTATCCATTTCCAAAGGTTTCTCCAAAGGTGAAAGAGCAACTTTATTGGAAGTATGGACCTATTTTAGAAAAGCATTTTTTAGTTTGATGCTTTTAGTAGTTGTGGTCGGTGGTATAGTTGTTGGTATTTTTACGGCAACTGAAGCTTCTGTAATTGCGGTTTTATATGCTGCCGTATTATCATTACTTTATGGCGATATGGGAACTAAAGATTTTCCTAAAGTTCTATTGTCAAGTGCCAAAACCACAGCCGTTGTTATGTTCTTAATTTGCACTTCCATGGCTATGTCATGGTTGTTTTCTTTTGAGGGAATTCCTGAAATGATTAGTTCTTTTTTGCTAGAGCAATTAAATAATAAGGTCGCTATCTTCTTGGCGATCAATTTTGTTTTACTCATTATCGGAACATTTATGGACATGACGCCAGCGGTATTAATTTTTACACCAATTTTTCTGCCAGTGGTTACCACTTTAGGAATGGATCCGGTCCATTTTGGGATTGTGATCGTTTTGAATCTTTGTATAGGTGTATGTACCCCTCCCGTGGGAACTTTACTCTTTGTGGGGAGTGGCGTTGCTAAAGTTTCTGTGACTGAGGTAATAAGGCCGTTGTTGGCATTTTTAGCAATTATGGTTATAGTTTTAATGATAATAAGTTTTATACCGCAGATATCAATGTTCTTACCAGGTGTATTTGATTTATAAATAAAACATTGAAACGTTTGAATAAGCGAAAAATAGCAACATTTGGAGAGATTATTTTAAGATGATCTGCTCAAGTATTTTTAAGAACTTCACGAGCCAATAATTTTGATGATGTGTAAAATATCAACAAATTGCAGAAAATATAAAAGCGGCTTTTATTAAAGAATATTATGCCCAACGGAAGGTTGTATTCCAATACTCAAAGAGCTTATGCCATGGCCATTTCATTTGATTTGATCCGGGAAACCTGCTGAAAAAATCAGCTTAATATTTTGCTGATAACCTAAAAAGATTTGGTTTTCGGGTTTATCAGTTCCACTACCAGTTGTAAAGAACAATTGGCTATTCAGTGTACAGCCTAGTACAGAACATGATGCATCTATTGCCAGGTTTTTTGTATTCATATCCATTTAATTTAAAGTAGTGGTTTGATTATTTTAGCCAGTATGATTAAGGGGATTTTTTTGTATCAATTGAGAAAAGCCGCGAACTGATAGCCGAACTTATCATTTGAGGACTGAGCAAAGGTGCAAAGAGGCCCTATAAGAATGGTTATTTTTTTAAATTTACTCAAATGCTTTTTACGCGTCCAGCTCTAAAATTTACTATATGCAGAAGCAAAGGTTGATTGTTTTGATGTTAGCTTCGTTCGTCAATTTTTCTCCGTGGGTGGTATGGGCCCAAG
>JAHEJC010000160.1 GCA_024639065.1 Lewinellaceae bacterium
TACTTTCTTCCACCCAGCGTAAAGCGGCTTTCATATAACCCATAGCATAGGCCATACCCGCATACCATGGAGCATCGCAAGTCATCTGTGGAGTATGATCAGGTATGAGCACACCGTTAAAATTATTTTTCTTTAAAACTTTTAATACTCGAATCATGTCTATATCTCCATCATCTACAAAGACCTCTTTATAATTGGGCACTTTTCCGATTACATTCCTAAAATGAATGTAGGCAATTTTGTTTTGCTGGCTGTACCTATCCGTAGCTTCATATACGTTCCCTTTTGTCATTTCAGATATTGAGCCCAGGCAAAACTCCAATGCATTGGCTGGACTGGGTTTCATATCAATTAATTTTTGATAAAGTCCAGGCTGATAGACCAGCCTAGGCGTATCTCTTACATAGGGCATAGGCGGATCATCAGGATGTGCTGCCATCTTTACTCCAGCCTCCTCTGCTACTGGAATTATTTCATCCAAAAAGTATTTTAGTCGGCTCCAGAGTTCTTCGTGACTGATTTTGGGTATTGTTCCTTCCGGGGCATTTTCATCATAGATCATATTCCAGACCATGCCATTAGGGATGGGTGAATCATCAACGCCATCCATCCCTACAGAAATCGCACCTCCACGTGCGTATGCCCCCTGTATCCTGGAGGCAACACCAGCAAGTGAAAAATTATATCCAAAAACCGGAATACCGGCAGCACCCACATTGCGTATTAATTGTTTCAATTGCTCCATCTGTTCTTTCTTCTTGGGACCGTCTAATAAGATGTCGTACCAATGTGCAGGATCAAAATTCTCGATGGCCTCTAACTCCAACCCGTGAGCGTTAATCCCCTTTTTAATGGATAGTAATTCATCTTTCTCCCAAATCTTTCCTGAAACACCGGCTTTACCCCATCCTTGTTGCCCGCCTACCGGTTGGTCAGCTTTTTGCCTTTGGTTACCCTTGAGTCCAAAGTAATCTACCAGATGTATCACCAGATGGGTTGCCCCACATTGTTTTGCAAATTGGTAGTGCTCCTCATTGAGCATATGTCTGTAAAGTCCAAATCCTAATTTCATAGCTTAATTATAATTCGTGATAAATGTATTGATTTCTTTTTCTTTGTAATCTACGAAACTGTTTAAAATAATACTGGCGTGTTCGTTCAATAGGGGAGCAGGTTTAGAGATTTCCTATCGGGCATCGCTGAACGAGATCGGAAAGCCAGTCGTTTTTACGCAGCCTATTGGCGGGTGATCATATTCTAAGATCATTTCGTTGTGCTTAATTTGTGGATCATTGGTCATTTCATCAAATGTATTTACCTGGGAATACCAAATATCATGTTCCAATAAGATAGGTAACTATTTTGCTGTTTTTTTAGTCAAAAGAACAGCTTCAAAAGCTTGACGGATTTTGTCTCTGTTCTTTATCATGTTATTGAAGTCATATTCATCCTTATCAAATTCTTCTAAGCTTATTACAAATTCTTTAACTGTGCGGACATTCCAGATAATCTCCACTTCGGGATTTGTCCTATTCAAGATTTGGACAATTCCTTAAGTGGTCCATAACCTAGTGGATGATCCCAAGCAATCCCTTTTAGTAAGATGATCATCTGTTCTATGGTTTTACTGCTGGATATTTCTGGGAGGTCTTGGATCGTATTGAATGGTAGAATTCATATAGGCGCCGTCAACATATATATCCGTTCCGTTGATATAGCTAGCCAGCTCACTAGCTAGAAAAGCAACCGTATTGGCCACATCAGCTACATTTCCAATTCTACCCTGGGGTATCCAGTTTTCGAATTTATCTTTACCAAATTTGGCAATTTCAGCACGATTCATTTCTGTGGTGATCGCGCCGGGGGCTACTGAAACCACGCGTACATTGCTTTCTGCAAGTTCCAGAGACAAACATTTTGTAAGCATGCGTAATCCGGCTTTGGCAGAGCAATAATGGACCAATCCCTTTCTGGGTACCACATCATGGATGGATGAAATGTTTATTATTACGCCTCCATTACCCTTTTCCATTCTCTGTCCAGCAGCTTGAGTACAAAGAAAAGGCCCTTTTAAATTAATATTCACGACCCGGTCCCATTCTTCCTCTTCCATATTAAGTACATGGGCAATACTTTCTGTTCCAGCATTATTAACCAAAATGTCAACCCTTCCCATTACTTCATCCATGGCGGCAAAAAGTTCTTTTACTTCTTGGGAATTGGATACATCTGCCTTACCTACACCTACATTTACGCCAAAGTTTTTCCTAATTTCTATCGCTAATGCTTCTGCTTTGGTTTTATGGCTGTTATAATTGATAAAAACATCTGCTCCACATGCTGCTAATGCTTTACAAATTTCGGCTCCGATTCCCTGGCTTCCACCGGTTACCAAAGCTTTTTTCCCTTTTAAGTCTATTTGCACCATCTTCAAATCTTTTTAGGTTTTATTAATCATACCATACATATAATACCATACCCTATATATCATTGACCTTAGTTTCATCAAGCACCATTTCCACCATGTTATATAATTCTACCATCTTTTTATACGTCAAGGGAAAAAACTCAAAATCACCAAGATGTGTATTCGATTTCTCAATTATTAATACCTCACTTCCCTTGGTCATAGCGATATTGTGCCAAGTGCCCATTGGAATATTATAAGTCAGATTAGGTTTCATTAATTCAACTTCAAATTTTGGAACACTATTCTCTAATACCGCCCCTATAAGAACAACTTTACCCTTGAGCAGCACAAATACTTCATCGGTAAGGTGGTGGATATCCAATTTACGGATGTTCCGAATTTCCTGATCGGCCATATAGTTGAGTTGAGCAACTTGCCAACCGTCCCTAATCAAAAAAGGATGGTAACCTGCATGCTTCACGTTGTATTTCTCAATTAATTCCATTTTTCCATTTTTTTCAACCTTCGATATCTATGTTATTTTTCTCCATGACCTTTCGATTTCTTCTAATGTTTTACCCTTGGTTTCGGGAACAAATCTCCAGATAAACCATATTGCAGGTAAGGTAAGTGCTGCATATAGGAAAAATGTTCCTGCTGGAGTGATGCTATCAATAAAAATTGGGTTAGAGAGCGTAATGAAGAATCCGGTGACCATAAGCGAAAAACTTCCAAGAGACACCGCCAGGCCTCTAATTCGTGTTGGAAATATTTCACTAATAATCACCCAAACAATTGGACCATATGAAAAGGCAAAACAAGCCACATACAGTAACAATGGTATAATTACCAAATTAGAACCAATGGCAAATAAGGTGCCCACTCCAGCCAAAGAGATAAACGCACCAACTACCCCAACTAGAAGAAGTTTGCGGCGACCATACTTTTCTATATTTAAAATGGCTACAAACGTAAACACGGAATTCACCAAACCGACCAAAACTGCTCCTAGGAATGAACTTTCGACATTTTGTATTGACTCATTGATGATATTTGGCGCAAAGTACATGATTGCCGCAATCCCACTTAAATGCGAAAACATAGGTAGCAGAATACCAATTAAAAGCGGCCTTCGTAAAAAAGGCTTAAACAACTCTTTAAATCCTGTAGATTCAGTTTCGATCATTTCCGTCATTTCGGTCATTTGAAGGGTTGCCTGCTCTAAGCCACCGATCCTCACCATGGTCTTCATAGCGCTTTCTTTTTGACCATTGGTAACTAACCATCTCGGGCTTTTAGGAACTAAAAACAATAACAGTAGAAAGAGGAGGGCAATAGGTATTTCAGTGCCAAACATACCACGCCAGAGCTCCTCAACAAACAACCATTTCCAGATACTAGTCGATTCGCTGGTCACAATTCCTGCTTCATTTCCTGCTTGATTTAGTATAATCCAATCCATCAAAAAAGCTAAAAGAATACCAAGCGTAATTGAAAGTTGATAAAGGGAAACCATCTTTCCCCGATTTTTGGGTAAGGTCAATTCAGAAATATAAATGGGTGCTACTACTGAGGTTATACCAACACCTATTCCACCAATTACCCGCACGATGATAAGAAAGCTAAAAGCATTCTTCTCCGAATCCACAAACCAAAAGGCCTGGTCTAGATCTCCTAAAAATTGTGGTGGCAACATGGAACCAATCGCTGATACGAAAAGGCATGAGGCTGCCAAAATTAATGCATTTTTTCTACCATATTTATCGGTTATAGTTCCTGAAATAATGCATCCTAAAATGGTACCTAATAGAGCCGACGACACTACCCAGCCGAGGGTAGAAGGTGTTAAATTAAAATGTGTTTGCAAAAAAGAATTGCACCCAGCTATTATCGCCGTATCGTACCCAAATAGAAAGCCCCCAATGGTGGAGACAAAACTAATTCCCCATAGATACAACGAACTTCTTTTTTTCATTGGCTAGCTATTTCATTTATTTCCTTGTCATTATCCAGGAGACCCTATTTCGCTAAACTTAGTGATATAATACTTACTCTTAACATCTTATAATTCACAACGGTCTAACAGTCCTAATGTAAAACCGTCCAACGGTAATTTTAGGCCCCACAAGATTTCCTTATTATTAGTTCGGTTTCCAAAACAACTTTTTTATGCTTCTTTATATTTAACCCGGATATCTCATCTAATAAGATTTCAACGGCTAAATTACCCATGTCTTCCACAGGTTGCATTATGGAAGTAATAGGGGGATCTACTAGATCAAATGCACTGAGTTCGTCGAAGCTTACCAAAGCCACTTCTTCTGGAATGTTTATTTTCAAGTTCTTTAATTCTCTTAATCCAGAGGCGGTCAGGTAATGTGTTGAGAATATCATAGCGTCCACCTTATTTGATTGGTTCAACAATTTCTCGATGGCAGCTTTCATTTCTCGGTCGTAATTCTTTGGATTCAGTTCAACTATGAGTTCTTGCTTAACATCACCATAAACCTCTTTGATGGCTTGATGGTAGCCTAATAGTCTTTGGCGTATAGCTTCTAGTTCCAATTTCACGGTAATGAAAGCTATATGGCGCCTACCCAAGCCCAATAAATAGTTGGTGGCATTCTTTACGCTGATAAAATTATTCACAATAATATAATTCGAACTGTCCTCAGGATAATGCCGGTCGATTAACACCAGCGGGAACTTATTTTGCCTTAGTTGGCGGATGTTTTTTAGGTTCTGTTGTGTAGACGCAATAATCAATCCATCCACTTGGCGATTGACCATGGATCGAATCAGTTTTTGCTCATTTTTGGCGTTTTCATGCGAACTGCTGAAAACCACCGTATACCCATAATTTGTAGCTTTTTTTTCAATATGACCAGCTATCTGCGCGTAGAAAATATCTGATATATTTGGAATGATCAGACCGATGGTGTCACTCTTACCTCTGCTAAGTCCTCGTGCAAGGTGGTTTGGTACATAATTGTGTTTCTTAGCATAGTTTTTAATTCTTTTCTGGGTGGTTACGCTTATTTTATTTTCATTTCCTTTTTCATTCAAAACAAGTGAAACGGTTGTTTTAGAAAGATTGAGACTTTTGGCAATATCCTTTAAGTATATTTTTTTCAAACTAATCGTTTTTGTAATTCATCGATATCGATTCAAAGTATCCTGACATCGGTACTATTTCACTTTTTCATTAGTCTCATACTAAAAGTTTCTATGCCATACTTGCCGACCTTCATTTCGGATACAGCCCTGGGATTTTCCTCGATAATATTAGTTTGCTGCACGCTGTCCAGATTAAAGAATGATCGAAGACTAACAACTGATTCCTTCCCCTCGGTATCGTACATTCTGATAATGTAATCATCCGAATCCTCTGCCTTTTTTATCGTGCTCACGATAATATTCTCTTGGTTCAAAGTAAAAAAACTGATCGATTCAGACAATGTTGCCTGACTGGACATATCCGGATTTATAACTATGCGGATGGGTTCATTCTTTTGTTTGGCTATTCGCTGACCCTCTCTGCTGTCGGATTTATTCGAGGTGAAAATACTGTAATAGGAATGGCTGCCCTCTTGGGAATACTCGTTGCCTGCGCCATGGCAAGATACTCTACTAGCCAATAACAAGTGCTGAAGCACGGGGTTTTTATTTTCTGAAGTAGGATCTATCCAGTCAGCTGCTGCCACTGAAGAACTAAGTGTCACCGTTACCTCGTCGTCTGTTGCTGCAATCCAATCCATTATGGCCCTTGGGTGTACATCCTTGCATAGAGGGGTATAACGTTCGCCGGCGGTTTGAATCTCATCAATGCCCACTTCAACTTGTCCGAAAGGAACTTCGTAGGTGATGGCTGGATCCTGCATATTTATAGGGAAGGCCGTTCTAAATTCCCTAAATAGCTCTCCAGACCAATTCAATAACCTGGTTTCAAATAAAATCCTTTTCAGGTCGTGATAGATGGTGACATCCTGCTCGACAATATTATGTTCTAATTGTTGTCGGATTCTATACGTAGTAAAAACAGATCCGTTTTCCACGATTTTCCACGCTGCACCATGGACACTGACTTGATCAAAGCCGTCCATGGAAGGCTGTTGGATATCCCCAAATTCACCAGCGCCATTACCCACAGATCGCATGGTAAAGACTTCACCTCCACTAAAGGCACCTTCCTTCAAGAGATTCCGATCGAATTCTTTATCATAGATTTGAGCAATTCCTCCTTTTTCAAAACTAATTCGGTAACCATCATTTTCATATAGCTGGTTGGTCACTTGTTTTTCAGTAGCGCTGGATGAAATATCGGAAGTTTTTAGATAATAAGTCTTGTATCCTATAGAGGGTACCTGCTCGGCTATGAAAGTTATGTCGGCCTTCTTGATGCTGCCATCATGGTGGTATTCTAAATTGGTGGTCTGAGCCGCTGTAGTTTGGTTATCTGCAGTTACTATCTGCAAGCTTTTTGCTCCTGCTTCTACTAAATTTATGGATACTGTCACTGGGTCTGTCCGCTCCCAGGAAAGACTGTTAAAAAGAACCAAAGGTAATCCCAAAGTCTGTTGGGTCTTAATCCTGCGAGCGATAAACTCGATGCCTTTATCCAACAGTTCCTGACTCATAAATCTGGATTTAACCAATTTTTCTTTGAACAAATTGTCCGTGATATCGCCATCATGTCCTCCCCATCCATGATCGGGAAAAATCTTTGATTGCCATGCTTCGTCCAGGGTTTCATACGGATAAGGCATTTTTTGAGGATCGATTACATTGGCCACTGATAGGAATTTTTCGGCTGATGGAAGCAGCTTGGATGCTTCTCTGCTAGCAGTTATAGCTTCGTGGTGTCCGGGACCATGGATGTAAACCCAAACATTTGGTCTTTCTCCTTTGATTGTCTCAATATTTGTTGCGTTTTTTTCGGCTAAAGGCATAAATTCATCCACAGTCATCAATTCCATTTTTGGCAAGTGTACTTGATGTTGGTTTCCATCCTCATCTTGAACTTTATCAAAACCATTCCAGGTAGTTATGAAATCAGAATAATCTACCGCGGGCAGCATATCCTGACTGGAGAGGAGTGGGGTATGACCTTTGCTATTTTGAAAATTATCACGCCAGAATAGCACCTGTTCTGAACCATACTTTACTTTATTATTCATGTCCTTTGAGAGGGAAAGTACGTCATTGCCATAATGTCCCGGGGAGTAAGTAAAAACAGAACTTCCATCCGGACTCTCCCATCGAAACATACTCTTAGCATGCCTGCTAATCACCATATAGTCTACTCCGGCCTTTTTTAATATTTGGGGTTGTTGCAATGTTTTTCCGGGTACATCTACATTCCAATATACTTTGGAGTCATATCCACCAAAGGTGTTTTTCACCCATTTTTTCCCTAAATACAACTGTCGTACTTGATCCTCGGCGTCATACATATCCTCATAGGGGCAATTATACGAGGCCCCGACGGACATGAGTTTGCGATTCAGTAATTCTGTGATGTTTTCCTTTGAATCGGGATGCCTGTCCAAGTACTCCCTTAACATGAGGCCATCCTCAATGTCAAAACCGTAATCTTCTCTTACTAGAGCATCGTGGATGACGGGAGTTAACAATAAGGTATCACGTAATATAATACAGATTTCTGGACGGTCTACCCAAGCTATATCCTGATGGCTAGAGTTCATGATGGATACCAATCCATCATCATATTTTCTTTCAAAAAAATCATTATAGGTTTCAAAAAATTCCGGCTTGTACCATTTAGTCATAGTAGCATACCATGCTTCTTTGTAAATAGCTGTATGGTGATACAAGTACACTCCTTTGATATCCATGTTAATTGTACTGCTCTCACCTTCTTTAATCTTGATTTCCATCGATTCGTCGCCGTAAACAATTATTAAATTATGCTTGGGAGGAGATATTTTTATGGATGCTTTGGCCAGATCAGCTTGTTTTTTAAAGATTGTTTTCTTACTGGTTAGCCCATCGCTAATTAGATAAACCTCTTTGCCTGCAAAATGTGCAGGAGCATCTAATTCTAGGATGTCTTGACGTTGATTGATTATAAATGAAGCTTCATTCATCACCGATTTTTTTAATCTTTGAATCACGTCAGTAGCTTTGAATATCATGATCCAGGAATTGCTTCCCTTTTTGTGCCCCAGGATGCCTATTTGTTGTTGTTTGCCTTTGTTGATCAGACTGATCGGAACCGTAATTCTTAAAGCGCCAATACCATCACGATTTCTATCCCGCTCCACCAAATTAAAGCTGACATGCCCGTTGCCAGGATTGTCCATAATACTTAAGGTACCATCTTCATTGGCATTAAACGTCAGCAAAGACTGATCATTTACCTTGATATCAAAGGGCTGCCGATTATTTAAGTCAATGTCACTCAGGAAAAAGAAGGAAACTTCAGGTTGGTTTTCTTCTTTAGGCACCTTGCCAGTTAGAAAATCAAATCCCATTTTTCCGGTTGTTGCCCTGGCGATCATCGCGACACTAATGTCATCACGAAGTGAAGGATAGCCAAAGTACTCACTTCCGGACAGCATTTCTGAATAGCCTTCTATATCTTCTTTGCATAAATTGAATAGCGCAAAATTGGTATTCAGCTCATAAATAGGCCTTTGGTCACTTCCCCCATGAAACCAAGGCACTTCAACTTTGTCGACAGATAAAAAAGGATTATTGGAATATCCCAGGAAAGCTATTGGAGCAGCAATAACAGCTAGGAAAATAATTCTAATAAACTTGAAGTGTATTTCGGGCGCAATACTTTTTGAAAAGTTTAAATTCATCATGTCAATTTTTTTACTTTTTTGCACAAAGCAAAAACAATGCAATGAAAAAGATGGTAAGTAAACGTATTTAACTAAACCGGTTTAGTTAATGATTCCGAATATACAAAAAATCGTATTACCGAGCCAATAAAAAGATGCAAAAAGAATAATTATAAAAAGGAACTGAGTCCAGGTAAAATCAGGTTGAGTCAAGTCAGGTTTGGTCATGAATAGATTGTGGAAATAGGAAATGTAACTGGGGAGCAGTCCGATGAAGGAATCAAAAAGTATTTATTGTATTTTTGATCTTTTAGAGCATTAATTTAAAGTATGAAATCTATAACTGAAATAATAAAATCTAGAAGAGCAATTTATCCACCTAACTATCAGGCTAAACAAATACCAAAAGAGGTAATTCGTAAAATATTGGAAGCCGCAAATTGGGCACCTACTCATAAGAGAACTGAACCGTGGCGCTTTAAAGTGTTTTATGATGATGCAAAAGTCCAGCTAGCCAATTGGATTGGGAAAGCCATGGAGCAATATGCGAAGCCTGGGAAATTTGATCCGGCCAAACAGCAAAAAATGATTAACAAAGTAACTAAGTCAAGCTGTGTCCTAGCTATTTGTATGCAAAGAGATCCAGCGGAGCGATTGCCGGAATGGGAAGAAATTGCCTCGGTAGCCTGTGCTGTTCAAAATATGTGGTTACTATGCACAGATTATGGAATTGGAGCTTATTGGAGTTCACCATCTTTCATTACCAATCACCCACACGAATTTCTAAAACTTGCGGATGGAGAACGTTGCTTGGGCCTTTTTTATATGGGATGGCAGGATAAAGATGTCAAAATGAAAGCTTTGCGAAGTCCAATAGGTCAGAAGGTTATTTGGATGTAATAAGTATGATTTTTGTATCTTTTGTATCCCCAAAAATGTAATTATGAAATTCTCTATAAGTCTATTGTGGTTGATGGCATTACATTGCTCATTGTTCGCTCAGGACAGAGATAAAGACTGGCCTCAGTTGGATGGATTTAGCGAACGCCAATCAAGATCTGAGGTAACTTACGAGCCTCCTTTTGTGTTTGAAAAAAGAGTCGATGCAGGATTCAGTATAGAATCTTTTTCTTATGTAGATGGTGTAGTATATTTTGCTTCTGCAGGAGTTGATAACTTGTTCGGTGCAGTCGATCTGAGGCTGAAAATTTATTATGGACTTTTACAATCCCAGACTCAAGAGGGAGTGTTGGTGTCCATCCTTCGGTCTCAGATAGTTTAGTATTTGTAGCAGGCCAAAAGGGCAATGGGCTTTATGCCCTTAATCGCATAACCGGGGATTCGGTTTGGTTCCAGCCTGTAGGTGAATTGTTTGGTAGAGATATCGCTATTCGGGGTGATTTGTTGTATGTAAATACGCAAGGTGGTCTGACCTGTTTTAATAAATCAAATGGGGTTATTCAATGGAAGTTTGATGAGTTCTCACCACAGTATACCTGTGCTATCGATGAAGCACAGATTTATTATTTTAAACAAGACACTTTATATGCATTGGATAGGTTGGACGGAGCAGTTAATTGGAAAATCCACTATTCATTTGGAGGCGAAGATTTGGTAAATATAGTAGTTCACGACAATAAAATTGCCATTAAAAAGTCAGATCAACTGGCTATATTCTTGACGGATGATGGATCATTGTTTAATGAAGTCACCTTGCCCGAAGGGTCCGGTATAACCAGAACCTGGGGACTTATAGGGGTTACATCAGATTCATACCTTATTCATGGAATGGCAGCAGCTGAGTCAGATTCTTTTAATATCCTTCGCATTCGTCAAAGTGATGGAGAGATGGTGTGGAGCCTAAATATTTCACCTGGTTCTATTACACCTTCCACTTTATTTGGAAATTATTTTTCTTTGGTAAATGGGAACGATTTTGAAATCCGTGACGTAGAAGATGGTTCATTAATACAATCTTTTTCGAATACTAGATATAATAGTCGACCAAGAACAAAACCGACGGACTTAGGTATTTTAGTCATTGATGATAAAGGAATAAATATATTTTCTCCTTTTTCTACAAGTATAAACCAGCGCAATGAGGATGATTTTAGCTGGAATATTTTAGGGAATCCATCACCATCAAAAAATATTCGAATAGAAATTGAATCCAACCGTCAAAAAAAGATTAGATACAATGTAGTAGATTTATCTGGCAAGAGAATACAGAACGATCAGGTACTATCAATACGATCAGGTAAACAGATTTACTCCATTCCTTTTACCTTACATGCGGGGAATTATTTTCTTGAATTAACGGATGGAGTTTGGCGATCCACTAAACAAGTTATCATATTTGAATAGCATTATTCTGAATAATCCCGTACAATTTCCCAAGCCACCTGTTGCAGAAATAATGCATTACCTGGTGGGGTATATTCCGAAAGTAGGTATAGCTATTACCAAGGAATTAAGGCCTTTAGGGAATCTTGCTGCCCAGACAAAGTGAAGCATAAAAAGAATGGGATTCAGAATAAGTAAGTTTACCAATCATGATTTTCAATTAATATAAAATGAAGGTAATCAAATCTTCTCGAGTGTTATGGTGGACATTAGGTAGATAGCGGAAAGCAGCTGGCCTATTTACTTGAATAAACCTGGTATCCCCAAGGATCCATTTGAATACTGGTGCCGGTAGAATAATCCTCCGGCTCATCTGTAAAAACATTGCGCATACCTGAGAAAGAATCATCTAATTTGGTAGACTGAGGTCGACCAGATAAATTTAGAACCACTATTACTTTGTCTCCATTCTTTTCTCTACTGAAAGCGTAAACCTTACTACTTGAATTTATTCGTTGGAGCTCACCACCATATTCGCCGTTCCAAAGCGCTTGATTGTTTCTTTTTAAATCTAATAATTTAGTATAGAAGTCTGCGTATTTAAACTCCTTAAAAGGGATTAAGTCTTTTTCGAAAAAAGCCAGTCTAGTGGTTAACGGTTCTTCTTGACCTGAATAAATTAGTGGCATTCCATCAAAGGTGGATGCTAATATAGCAAAAGCAAGGTGTCCATCTCCCATTCGCTCTTCCTCCGTTCCAGCCCAACTGTTTTCATCATGATTACTGGTAAAATGCATATGATACCCATATTCGTATTTAGCTTGATTTCTTACGAGCCAATCATCAATAGCACTGACTGTTTTTTCCCCTTTGGCGATCTCATTCATTAAATGATGAAACTCCCATCCGTAATCCATTTCGAAATCACGGTTATTTCTTAATGCAGGGATCTCTGCTTCAGCAAGCATAAAAAGATCATCATCCACACTTACCAAAGCTTCTCGAACCTGGGTCCAAAATTCGACTGGAACACCATGAGCCACATCACAGCGGAAACCATCAACCTGGTGATCTGCGACCCAAAATTTTAAAGCATCGATTTGCGCTTTGCGCATCTCCATATTGTTGTAATTTAGATCGGCGACATCCGTCCAGCCCCAGGATTCACCAGTCTCTGGGTTGATCGGATCCGTTATATTGCCATTTGCATCTTTAGTATAGTAGTCCGGATGTTCGGTGATCCACGGATGATCCCACCCAGTATGATTAGGCACCCAGTCCAAAATAATGCGCATCTCTAAAGCATGTGCAGCAGCAATTAAATCATCAAAATCCTGCATTGGACCAAATTCAGGATTTGTTTTATTATAGTCGGACACGCTATAATAGCTGCCCAGTGAACCTTTTCTTTTCTCTTTACTAATTGCCTGGATCGGCATTAACCAGAGAATTTTCACACCCATATTTTTGAGACGAGGCAGATGCGCTTCAAATGCCTTGAATGTTCCTTCTGGCGTATATTGCCGAATATTCACCTCATAAATATTCGCGTTTTTAGCCCATTCTGTATTGAAATAAACAGGTACTTCCTTTTGGATATCAGTTACTACATCCGTGGTAGATTGCCGGCATTGAATTAAGATGACGAGCAGGATCAGGCTGGATAGAAAAAATTTGAAGTATTTCATAATTAGTTATTGTATATATGACACGAATATACAGAAATTAGCGATTATTTTTTATTTAATACTACCTTATCACCAACTTGAATCTTGCCTGTAGCAGCTTCTAAACAAGCATTG
>JAHEJC010000545.1 GCA_024639065.1 Lewinellaceae bacterium
TTTCCAATGGATTTGTAAATATTGTGAATGCCAAGTTAATTAATGACGGTGTTCTGATCGCTAAACATATTACCAGTACTGGATTAGCCAATGTCCTGAACAGTGAGGTTGTATTGAATACCGGCTCAATAACCACCGTTTCCTTTTGTGGTCTAAATAATGTTAATACCGGAGGAGGATCTTTTTTGGTTGCCGATGGCGCTCTGTTAACGGTCGGGTTCGATGGAGCCACGGGAGATCCGCTAAGGGTTGACAATAACTTTACTTGCGAAGGAATCTTAAACGTTATCTTCGCGGATGACTTTTAGCATCTTGACATTAAATATTATAAAATAGTTTTTATTCTAATACATCTCACAATATTACACTCCCCAACCCCCCATCAGCCACAATAGCCTGCCCAACTATAAAGTTTGAATCGGGGCTCCATAAGAACATGGCTGTTTTCGCTATTTCTTCGGGTGTACCGATTCGTCCAATTGGATGGTGTGAGCCCCATTCTTTTAATACTTCTTCAAGAGATCCATGTTGTGCAGCACCATATTCGAGCATCGGCGTACGGATCGATCCAGGACATATACAATTGATATAAATTCCTTCAGCCGCGTGATCCAGGCCCATCGACCGGGTCATAGCTACGACCGCTCCTTTGGAAGTGGCATAGGCCAATACATTCTTTTGACACCGCATAGCCTGAACGGAACTAATATTTACAATGCTTCCACCATGGTTTTCTCTTATTTTTGGAAGAACTTGTTGGGTCACCAAGAACATGCTTTTAAGATTTACATCCATGGTTTTGTCCCAAACTTCTTCAGTCGTGGTGTCAACAGTCCCATAGGTTTGCAGACCAGCGGAATTGGCCAAATATTTAATAGGACCGGCATTTTCAGCCTTAGCTAACATAGAAGCAATAGAGGCTTTGTTGGTTACGTCGGTTGAATAAAAAAACGCAGTCCCTCCATTTTCAACTATTGATCTTACCGTATTTTTACCCATCTCTTCATTAATATCTGCAATCACGACTATAGCTCCATGCGCTGCTGCTTCTTTTGCGATGGCCTGCCCGATGCCGGAAGCGCCACCGGTAATGATCGCCACTTTATCTTTGATCCAATGTTTCATTTTCTAAATGATTTTTTATGCCGGGAAAACCTTGTTTATTAAAAATTACAAATCTGTGCCAATGAATATTTTGTAAGTTAAAGCTTAGAATCGTAAATGTTGAATGTACCTAGCCTAGATTAAAAGATTTTTAGCAAGCCACAAAAAATGCATAAGTTCAACTTTCTAGAGGCTGAATCTCCGCATTGCTAAATTGATTTCGTGAACTGAATAGAAGGTCGTTGATCCCATTTATATTGATTTCATCACAGTATATGTTGAGCCAGTATTGCTCATATGCCAGAATCCAATTACCTTAGCCTGCATGAAAACGATGATGATTTTGAAAATCTACCAGAACGTATCAAGTGTAATCTTAATGATCATTTTCTGTAATGGATTATTGGCCCAAAATACCTTTTATAAGCATTTAGGAAATGCGAATATTGACCGAGGGGTGACCGTGGAAGAAATTCAGGGAGATGGATTTATCATTAGTGGCTATACGACCAAAGAAGGTGGCAAAGATGAAGATGTTTTACTTATAAAAACGGATCATCAAGGTGAACCGCTATGGTCAAAAGTATTCGGGAGTGAAGGGCAGGATCACGGTTGGGCGGTCAGGCAGACCACGGATAAAGGATTTATAATAGTCGGTTATTCAGATAGCTTTGGTGCTGGTGACATGGATGTCTATTTAATAAAAACCGATGAAGAAGGTATTGAACAATGGTCAAAAACTTACGGAGGAAAGGGAGATGAATTTGGATGGGATATTCGGAAAACTACTGATAATGGATTTATTATTGCCGCTCAAACCAATAGTTTAGGGCACGGCGAAGTGGATGCCTACTTAATTAAAATTGATGCGGATGGAAATGAAGAATGGTCTAATTCATATGGAGGCGAGAAGGTTGATCGTATTTTTTCTGTACGCCAGACAAACGATGGAGGTTTTATTGCAGCAGGTATCACTTATAGTTTCGGATCAGTAGACCGAAATGCTTATTTATTGAAAACCAATGAATGGGGCAAATTGGAATGGTCTAAAACATTTGGTGAAGCGGGTTATGATGTTGGGCATGCTATAGAAGTTACCGATGATAAAGGTTTCCTGATTACCGGCTATGGGGAAAGTTATTCTACCCATGGAGGAAGAGATGTTTATTTAATCAAAACTGATGGAAATGGAGACCAGCAGTTGCTCCAAACTTTTGGAGGTCCTGCCAATGATCGCGCCATGAAGGGGGTTCAAACCAAAGATGGCGGATATATAACCATTGGTTTTACCCAAGAAATCCATGCAACCAAAGTGGATTGGCAGGTCTATTTGATCAAGACCGCTTCGAATGGAGAAATGCAATGGAGCAGGACTTTTGGAAACAGCGATCACCATGAATTTGGTTATACGGTCGAAGAGACTCACGATGGAGGGTATATATTAACGGGTCAATCAGTAAATCCTGATAATGGGTTTAGTTCGGTATTATTAATCAAAACGGATCATGCAGGAAAGATTGAGCCTTAGTTTCATTTGATCAATCGAAGAAATCAAAGACAATCTTTATACTCTCTTGAATTTGCGAACTTATATTCTTAGGCAAAACTCCCAAATTTTTGATTAGCCTTTGATTATCAATGGCTCTCATTTGATCAATCATGATGTCAGAATCTTTTTTAACTCCGGCAACTTTTTTTTGAACTCTGATTCGGAGTGGATAAGCATTATTCTTAACATTTGTTGTTAGTGGACAAATAATAGTGGAGGGATGTCCTACTTCATTTAACAGATTCGTTTGTACTATAACCACTGGCCTTATTTTGCCAGGCTCAGTACCCAACTTTGGATTTAAATCCGCAATCCAGATATTAAATTGCGTCAAAGTCATCTTCTAGCCTTTCGAATTCATTCAATACTTGCATGCTTTCATCTCGGCACTTTTCAGAGGCTATCTTTAAAAGTCTTTTCATCTCTTCGCGTCTTCTTTTTTTGTTATATGATTTTATAGCCATATTGATATATTTATTTCTTGATGTCCCGCCAGCTTTAGCTAATTCTTCAGTTTCCTCTAATAGGTCCAAATCAAGCTTTAAAGAAATTCCTTTAGTCATTTGTCATTTTTTGATATCATAAAAGTAATACTATTTTTATATACTATCAAAATATCAAATAGTGAAATAATTCCAATGGTAAGTTGGTGCTAATAATTCATAAATCAATCAATGGATAAGTGACATAGGAATAAACCCCAGGCAAATCAAAAAATAAGGTAAAGCAATTTTTGAATTTTTATTTTTTTAAATCTTCTATTTTAATAAGTATCTTTCATTGATAGTTGCAAAACAAAATCTTTTCTTATTCATCAAAAACAAATGAAAAATGCCAGAAAATTTTTATATGTTTTTTGTCGCTGGATTGATTCCTATGATTATCGGATTCGTCTGGTATAACCCTAAAGTATT
>JAHEJC010000546.1 GCA_024639065.1 Lewinellaceae bacterium
GTAAATCTTGAGTATTTGCGTAATAACCTATACCAGCCAGGTAATAACTATTGCCGCGTCCATCACCACCAGTTGGAATTAAATTTGCACCCGTGCTTGGCGCTAATATTTCACCTAATTTGTCTGTTCCCAACTTACCTACTATGCTCTCAGAGGTCCCAGAAGTTTCGGCTTCTTCTTTGCTGCCAACAGTATTTGTTAACGTGGTCACATCGATATCTGAGTCAGGATTAGAAGGCTCACCTGTATCATGTGTATAAGTGATGGTTCTACCTAAAGCATCCGTTACAGAACCACTGCTACCAAAATGAGTTCCAGGAAGGGTTTTATCATTCCATGGAAACGCATCATTAATGGCTACCATGAAATTCTTCTGGCATTCATATTGAATCGGATCTTGCCAATCGGATGATGTAAGAATTGGGAATCCACCATCATTGCTGGTACTAAGTCCACTATAAGTTTCCGGAGTTGGGCCAATGTGTTTAAAATAACGCACTGCTTCGTAAAATAATTCACTTACTGGGTCATAGCCTTTATAACGACCCGCTTCAACTGCAAATTTATTTACATAGTTAATGACTCCACTATTACCACTTGAAGCACTTTCTGGGTTGGTAATGAATAAACCATCTTCATTATATTCTTTTAAAGGATTTGCTTCACCAGTACCAAGCTCTGGTCCCACTGATTTCATATTGCTACGGAGTACGCCACCCTGACGATGTGAATTGTCTGTGGTGTAGGCCATTACACCAAAACGCATCTTGTTAACATTATTCTGAATCAAACCTTCAGGCTTATAATAGTTACTAGCACCATCAGTACGTGCCACACAATTTTCTTCTAAGCCCACAGTACTATTACAAACTTCAACTTTTAGTTGATAAGTAGTTGTACCACTACTGGTTTCAAAATCAAAAGCTGAATCTGTGCGTTTATTAATATGTGCCCACGTGCCTGTATACGGAGTTACTGTTGAAGGCGAAACATTATTTGCAGGATCTAATACTTTATTATGAAAGAAGTTACTACCAAGCGAGCGTTCGACTACTGTGCGTGAAGTCGTATCTTCAACACGTCTACCACCGGTCATGGTTAACATATAGATATCTATGGCCGTCATACCTGCCCAGTTTAAAAAATTACCGCTCCATCTTCCGGTTTGACCATCATCACAAGTGTGATCAGAACTTGCCGCACCTGTAGGAACAAATGTATTACTAGAATAGTTGTAGCATTTCTTTGGATCGAAATAACCAATGTAGTCCAAATTGGCAAAGTAACAAATTCCTCTTCCGTCGCCTCTACGACCAGTACAACCAGCTACAGTCCCTGCTGCATCGTTATACGCCGCCCCACCCATGGGGGTTTCTACAGACATATTTAATAATACGTTTGCACCTGCACCTGTTTTAAGAAACAGTGGATCATCTGCTAAATCAATTGCGGAATATACGGTTCCACTAGCCATTAATAGGCATATCGCAAATACTGAAATGAAATTAACTAATTTCATTGGCAGTCTCGCAAGCATAATAAGTTTGTTATTTGATGATCTTGCATCTATTGATAAGCTGTTCATATTGCATTTCCTTTGCATTACTACTATCTAAATAATTTATAATCGTTTGTAAGTCGATTGAATAATGGTGACAGAATTTGCATTCAATCCAGCAGATCTTGCCGTAATACGATATACCGGCAACATACAACCCGCTTGTCTTGGTCTTTCGTATTGGCAATCTCGGTCTCGTGGAGATTCACTAAAGTCTTCGATAATGTATTGCGGTATATCTGATAAGCCTATATCCGTCCCATCAACCCAGGCTGTGTCTACAAGATTGTTCCACACCGGAAAATCTGCAAGCGCACCTGCTGTACCTTGTATGTCTCCAGGATTTGTACGTGGAAATAAACCGTTTGTACCATCAAAAAGTACTACATCCGATAATGCAGCCGCAGCAACCTCACCTGCACGCAATCCTGCTTCAGCACCTTGAAAAGACATATGCTTGTTTCTAATATTACCAGCCATCTTTTCTTCTAGAACTGTTGAACTCACTGCACTTATTGCGATAAGTGTCGCAATGGTTACTAACATTAAAACCACAATAATGGCCGAACCTGTTTGTGTGTTTTTTCGATTTGCTAGGTAATTCATAATAATAATTCGCATTCAATATAATTAAGGTGTGTTATTTCGCAATGACACGGTAGTTGTATAGACTGTGCGTAAACGCCTATCTGCACCTGTACCACCATTTACGGTTGCACCATTGAATTGTATTGAACGTGGTGCTTGAGTTACATTGTCATCACTTCTGAGCAGTAGACCAATTCTTATACTTCTTACCGCATCCCAATTAGTAACGTTATCTGCGGTTACGTACGTATCCGCATATTCATCCACACCGGTATCAATTCCATATAAAAGTTGCATGTCTTCAATGCCACTTGCTAACGCAACTGTTGTGTAATCATCTGCCTGAAGATTATTATCACCATCTGGAAGCAAAGATGAACGAAATAGTGTTGGCTGACCATTTGCATCTGTACCGATAAAGTAAGTATTCGATTGCCAACGGAATACAGATGCTTCTTGTGAATAGATTGCACTAAGTGTTCCACCTGCACGATTTAATGCTGCTGTGCCAGTCCCTAGTGTGATACTGTCAATTTGAAAAACATCCGCAACACTACAATCAGTGACCATCACAACTTGATCTAAAGCAAAACCACAATTGGTTGGGCCTACTACCACATCTATGGCAGTATCAGCAGTTGATGTAGGAGCTGATGTTAATTGAGCACCACAACTTGATGCATGCTGTATATTAATTACATCCGTACCAGCGACCACGCCACTTAAATATAAGTTTGTAGATAATATAGGTAGCCAGTCACTTGTATCGTAATTAAAACCGCGGATACTATCGTTTCCATCAATAGCATAGGGAAACAAGACAAAATCATTTGATGTCGCAATGGCTGCTGGCGTTATATCTTGCACAGGAACTCCTGCACCACGACTTAAACACCCGTTAAAGCCCGCCATGCGCAGATCATTGATCATTTGATCAACTACAAATCTTCCATTCTCTTGTAAACGCGACAGAGAGTTTTCAAGTCGATAAGTGCCTTTATTACTAGCAAAGATTTGTATGGCTGCGGCGGACACGACTAAGCCAAGCACTAAAGCAACTAATAGCTCTACAAGTGAAAAACCCATTTGATTTGATTTCTGATTCATTTTTATACATCAGTCCTAAATGTAAAAGTTTGAAGTGTGGTGCTCCCGCCTGATGCTTGGCCGCCTTCGCGTGCAATGTTCCATTGCACTACAACCGTACAAGCACCAGCAGCCGTGCAATTTATAGATCCATCACCACTTGGTAATAAAGCGGCAGTATTTGCTAACCAATCATTTACATCTAGATCCGCCAAGGTTGTTCCAGTTTTATTGCCATCAGTTATAAGTTGGTTATACGAACCATTAATCGCTTGAGGTCTATTTGCTCGCAACCGATCTACCATGTCATATGCAAGAATTGTCGCTTGCGAT
>JAHEJC010000547.1 GCA_024639065.1 Lewinellaceae bacterium
GATGATGAACATAATGCTAAGAGATAAATGTCCACATAAACTATGAAGGTACTTAGTCAACTTAATTATTTTTGTTTTAGAAGGCATGGATTCATGACAGGAAACTGAATTGAACGTGTTTCAAATACCGCATAGAAAAATCAAATCGGAAATCGATTTTATCTAAGTTCTAAATTTCAATCCGTGTTTGTGCTATCTGATAAAGAAATTAAACAACAGACATATTCTAGTCTTTTATACAACGAATACTATTCCCCCTGTTTTTTAATTGAGTTTCAATATTAGCATAATCGCCATCGTATTCAATATCCATGAAATAGGCGTTGGTCGCATTGGATGCCGTGGCAGACCAGTATTGGGCATAATAGCCAAGTTCATAATAAGACGTTTGGGAGCGATATCCTCCTGGCATGGCTGTAAAGCCTGTTAGGTTAGTTGCATTCTCATTACTATCCAGAAAATGAACGTTGCCGGTTTCTTTCAACGGGTTGCCCGCAACTGATTCTCCTCCAAGAAAATTGACCAAATCCAATTGCTCTTGTTGTGAAGGTACATGCCACCCGATCGGACATACGTTTTTATTGCCATTGGATGCCGGATCAACGGTATGCCAATTGTAGAGCGCTCCAAAGGGGTTGGCATTCGACCCCATATCTTCAGGCCAACAATAGGCTGGATCCGTTACGGTGGTCCAGGAAGTATCCGCTTCCAATTTCTGGATGGGTGTTCCATCGTTAAAGTTTACCACGCGCAAGTTATCCGCCATCCAACACTGATTGTCGATAGAGACGATACGATACCGATTGGCATCCACATCCAATACAAAATAGAGTCCTCCGCAGGGACCTTTGGTCAATGAAATCCACTTGCTCCCAGTCCATCCTTCAAAATCGTTTCCTGTCCATCGAATCGTACCTTCGGCTGGTGTGCCCGTTTCATCATTCCCCAAAGTAATAGCTCCTTGTACCACTACTTTTTCTTGGCCATTAACCGATATTGTATAGAAGAATATGAATACCATGAAAAAGTAAAAATATATTTTATCCATTGCTTCAATTTTAAAATCATGCACCCTTAAAATACGGAATAAAGCTATTCAATTTTTCATTGATTATCAAATGGTATTTATGAGCCATTAAGGTGTATTAGGTATGAAAGGAACCGTGAAATTTCCCGGATATTATTTTTATTAATTAGATGGTTCGTCCAGGTCAGCTGTAAAAAACTTTTTATTATTGCATATTGTGAATGCGTATTCAATTTAGAGTAATTTGCAATAAATAATTTAATAAAAACAGAACCCGTGAAATACATTCTTCACTATCTCTTGACGATTCCGGTATTCTTTGCTATCGATTTGATCTGGCTGGGATGGATCGGCAAGCCAATCTATCAAAAATACATCGGTCACCTGATGAAAGAAAATGTCAATTGGAAAGCAGCGATCCTTTTTTATCTGCTGTTCATATTAGGCATCCTTATCTTTGCCGTCTACCCATCCTTGAAAGTGGACAAGGTTAGCCATGCGCTGCTTTATGGTGCACTCTTCGGATTCTTTACCTACATGACCTATGAGTTGACCAACATGGCGGTCATCAAGGACTGGTCCTGGCAAATCGTACCCATTGATATCCTTTGGGGGACTGTACTCTGTGCCCTCGTTGCGGCTGGCAGCTATTTTGTGGGTAAGTGGGTTTTCTGATATCTATATTTCTGTTCTATTTTGAAATATTGAAATTTGCTCCAAATGTATAGTGCCTACCAGGCATTCGATATCTTTCTATTTCTTCGTATTGATAGTCTCCTACATTGTTTACAGCTAGGTATACGGCATAGGACTCGTTGAACCGTACATCCAGTCTGGCATTCACCACAAACTGCTCGCCAGGCTCACTTTGTGGATATATGAATACTTCTTCAATTTTACTTCGATAGCGGCCTGTAAGATTGAGGTTTAGACCTTTATACGTGTAGGAGCTGGTCAGGTTAAAACTGTGTTTTCGTTTATAAGGGAGTGCATCGTTCAATCGACCATCCGAACGATCTTTCGCATCCAAATAAGTATAGGCCAATCCCACGACCCAGTCTTTGGTAGGACGAAAGGTTGTATTTACTTCATAACCCCGGAGTAATGCTCGATTTATATTGACCACTTGATACAGTAATAGACCGTCAGGATTTGGTAATTGTAGGAATGATATCAAGTCGTTGTAATAGTTGTAAAAATAGGCGGCATCAATCATGAGCTTTTTTCCCGGAGAAAACCTGGTACCGATTTCAAAAGAGGATGTTAATCGTTCTGAACGCAAATCCGGATTGGGCCGGAAGGTAAGTCCTCCTCCTTGTTCAAATTTGATGAATCGTTCCGCAATAGCAGGATTTCTGAAGGCTTGAGCTACCAGTGCCCTAAGCGACCACTTCTTACTCGGATTGTATACCATAGCTACTTTAGGACTAAAATTAGACTCATCGTATTCATCCAGTATGTTGTAATAATCATAGCGAATGCCGCCCGTAATGGTTATCCGGTCATTAACATAAAATTCATCCTGGAAATATATTCCAAAATTGAGTGCTTTGTGCCGCCCATAAAGAACTGAATCTGGAAGGGCTACAATTCGGTCAAAACCCATTTCCACACCGGCAATGGCATAGTGCTTCTCCTTGATAGTATAATCGAACTGGGTCACATTTCCCCATCGCTGTGCCAGAATATTGGATTCGTCAATGATTTGTTTACCAAAATTTACATTCGTGCTATCATTTTCCAGGTCGTCGTTGAATGAAAACTTGGAATTATTCTGATAGAAATACAACCGGGAAGTGTATTTCAAATCACGGTTTCTGATTACAGAATAGTAAATATCTGCATTGTACTCTCGTCTGTTTTGGAAGTCATCTTTGCGATATTCCGCGACCTTATTGTATAATTTTTTACTCAACCATGTTGCTGGTGTGTCGTTATTCATTTGATTCACATTGGCTGATATCCTTAACTTTTTGTTTCTTTCGAAATCATGGCTGTACTTCCCATAAAAATTGTAAAGTGTAAATCCCGACTTTTCTCGATGACCATCGTCTGCCTTTCTTGAAAAATCAAGAAGATATCCACTTTTATCCTGTTTATTACTATGGCTGATATCGATGCTATTGAAATCGTTGAAACGATCAAATTCCGTGAAAGCGGGTGCCTTCTCATAAAAACCGTAACGGAGATTAACTCGTGTGTTGTAACCTTCTTTAGGCTCTCTGGTAATTACATTAATTACTCCTCCCATGGCACTAGATCCGAACAATGATGAATAGGCGCCTTTGATTACTTCAATCTGATCGATTGAATTGATCGGAACCAGATTCCAAAGGGCCCCACCTGATTCCGGACTCAATGCGGGTCTTCCGTCAATGAGTAGCAATACCCGGTTTCCTATTCCCCCACCGGCTACTTCCGAAGCGCCTCTTATAGATAAGGCCTGGACATTGGCACGGCTGGACCGGGTGATATTCACACCATTAACATTATCCAATGCTTCATCAAATGTCGTTACATTTTGATTTTTGATTTGT
>JAHEJC010000548.1 GCA_024639065.1 Lewinellaceae bacterium
CGGTAGCTGTGGCTTCAGCCACACCTACAGTTGGACTGGCACCACTGGATGTAGTATTTACCGGAAGTGGTTCAACTGACGATGATGGTATAGTCAGTTATAGTTGGGATTTCGGGGATGGAAATAACTCATCTTTGGCCGATCCGGTGCATACATACTCCAATCCGGGTAATTATACCGCCACGCTTACGGTAACCGACGGGGAAGCGCTCCAGGATCAGATTTCCATAAACATCACAGTCAACGATGCAAGTACACAAGGGGTGATCGGGTTTACTTTGGTTAATGCCAATTCAAATACCGACTTGTTTGAAATCACCGATGGCTTGGAAATCGATGAAACCGTTATTCAAGGCCTTGGTCTTAACATCCGCGCTAATACCAATCCAAGTCAGGTGGGCAGTGTTGGTTTGTCTATCTCAGGCCCTCTTAATAACACCAGGACCGAAAGCGTTGCACCCTATGCCCTGTATGGGGATGCTGGTGGTAATTACAACAGCCAAAACCTTCCGCTAGGTAATTACACGCTTACCGCCACGGCCTATAGCGGTGCAGGACTGGGAGGAAATATTATTGGAAATCCATATACCATCCAGTTCACTATTGCAAATTCTGGTTCATCAGCCAGGCAGGGGATTGAGTCCCCTGATTCCGAACTGCAAGCAGAATCTTCGGATGAAAGTGGTTCGAATAATAGTGCATTACGGGAAGTAGTCCCTGTTGGCTTTGGAATCAATCCTAATCCGGCGAGCAGTTTTATGAGCATAGATTTCAGTCATCCAAGCGATACATTAAAGGAAATCTATATTCATGGGATGGATGGCCGACTTATTAAGACATTTAAAACACATAGCTCAGATGTGAGCTGGTTGCCCATTTTCGATTTAGAAGATGGTTTGTATATCGTTACCTGTATTTCTGACAAAGGTCGGGTTCATCAGCAGAAATTGGTTGTGAAGAACTAAATTTCGCTGACTATATTTTAGGAAATTTCCTTCCATTACATTGAGCCTCCGGAGTTACCATACGTCGGAGGCTCAAAATATTTAGCTATATTTAGCGTTTATTTTTTTACGATAACATCCGAAGAGTGTTGTTATTACGTATACTTAAATACACTATCACTTGTTTATCACCCCGACGCTATGACAAGAACCTACTGGCTTGCTCTCACCTGCACCATACTGGGCCTGGTATCTTATGCCCAGACCATAAGCGGAGAACTAAAAAAATGGCATTCTATCACAATTGAATTTACCGACGACGGAACCTATACCGAAACCGGCACACCAAATCCTTTTCTTGACAGGCGATTAAACGTCACATTTACTGCACCCAGTGGAAATACATATGTAGTTCCGGGTTACTTCGCGGCAGATGGCAATGCATCAGAGACCAGTGCAACAAGTGGTAATAAATGGCACTGTAAATTCGTCCCAGATGAACTTGGTAACTGGTCATATACTGCCTCTTTTAGAGAAGGAACTGGAGTTGCGGTTATATATCCTTCTTCACCCTCAGATGGCAATCCAGGATTTATAAACGGGGCTACTGGTAACTTCTCAATTGGAGCAACTGATAAAATCGCTCCCGATCTTAGGGCAAAAGGGAAACTTGAATATATATTTAATCAGAGGTATTTGCAATTTGCCGAAACAGGCGAAAGATTCCTGAAATTTGGATCTGATTCGCCAGAAAACTTTTTGGCCTACGGAGAGTTTGATAATACTACAAATACCAAAAGTTGGGCTCCCCATGCAGCGGATTGGCAAACAGGAGATCCAATTTGGCAGTCTACTAAAGGAAAAGGTATGATAGGTGCAATTAATTACCTCTCTAGTACAGGGATGAATGCCTTTGGATTTATGCCAATGAATGTAATTGGAGATGCAAAAAGTGTTTGGCCCTGGGCTGCGACCTCACACAGCGCAGTAGACGGACAAACAACCCCTGACACACAAAATCGCCTGCATTATGATGTTTCAAAGTTGGCGCAATGGGAAATTGTTTTTTCGCATGCAGATACAAAGGGGATGTATCTTAATTTTAAGCTCCAGGAGATTGAAAACGATGAACTTCTTGATAATGGTATCCTAGGAGCACAAAGGAAACTTTATTTTAGAGAAATAATTGCTCGATTTGGACACCATTTGGCACTTAATTGGAACATAGGGGAAGAAAATGATCAGCCCTATCCCAGAAAAATTGAACAGGCCAATTATATAGATCATATTGATCCGTACAACAATCATTTAGTAATTCACAATGAATTATCGGAGCATGTGGTAACAGCAACAAACATGGCAGGTTCTAGTTCTAAATTAACAGGCCTATCCCTTCAGTCTCCAATTAACGAAATTCATAATGACTTACTTGAAGTAAGAAATGAAGCAATGTTAAATGGCCAAGTATGGGCTTTGGCAAATGATGAGCAAGGCTCAGCAGTAGTTGGAGTAGCAGCAGATGAGGATTATAATGCATATAAGGGAAATGGTTCGGTTGCCGATAACCGAGATCAAGTTAGAAAAGAAGTGATCTGGGGTTCATTAATGGCTGGCGCAATGGGCGCTGAGTTTTACTGGGGTTATGCAACAGGAACGACTGATACGGGCGGTGAGGACTATAGAAGTAGAGCAAGTAAGTATATTGATGCTAAAATTGCATTAGACTTTTTTAAAACACTCAGTTTCTGGGATTTTGATCCTGACGATGCTATAACAAGTAATACCGGAGATTATGGAATGTCTAAATCCGATGGCTCTCAATACCTTGTATATTTAAAAAATGGAGGGGTAACAACAGTAGATACTCAGGCAGGCAAGACCTATAATATTCAATGGTTTGACCCAAGAAATGGTGGCAATCTTTCAAACGGTACAATTCTCTCAGCGCCTGGGGGTACAAATATGAATATCGGATTACCACCCAATAATACTAATAGTGATTGGGTAGCATACATCGTGGATAACTCCAGCACTTCCAATCCTGAGATATCTATCAACAATATAACTGTCGAAGAAGGAAATGACGCTCAGTTCACTGTGAGTTTATCAAATGATGCTTCAGGACCTTTTAGTGTGGATTTTATTACCGCCGGTAACTCCGCTACCTCAGGAACCGATTTCATCGCCACCAGTGGAGCGCTCAATTTTAATGGGAATTCCGGTGAAACCCAAACGATCACCGTTTCGACCATTGATGATGCAGCCGTAGAGTCAGACGAGCAGTTCTTTGTCAACCTGAGCAATGCTACTAATGGGGTCACCATCGTTGACAATCAGGGGCTCGGTACTATTACAGACAACGATCTTAGTGCGAACCTAACCATCAACGATATTACGGTTACAGAAGGCGGTACTGCGACATTTACCGTTACTCTCGATAATAGTGTAAGTCCTTCTTTCACAGTAGATTATTCTACTGCCGATCTTTCTGCAACTTCAGGTGAAGATTATACCGCAGCCTCCGGAACCATAAATTTCTCGGGAACGGCAGGGGAAACCCAAATCATAACTATCAATACCATAGATAATTCCATTTTAGAATCCACAGAACAATT
>JAHEJC010000549.1 GCA_024639065.1 Lewinellaceae bacterium
CATCACTTCTGCCAGGGTAAGATTCTTTGTAAAGGCCATCTCAAACGTGGCAATACCACTAAACGAGCCTCCGGCACCTTTCAGTCCTACACTGGCTTTTAACCCCAGCGCAATGACTTTGTCGGGTTCATAGGTAAGTCCAGCCGATGGATCACCCATATTGTTGGTCATGGCACCTTTGTCAAATGAAGACAGTCGCATGTGATGGTATGCTCCTCCACCAAAACCGTTGGCGTTTAAGAAGCCCGGAACCAGCGGTACCGAAAACAAATCGGAGGCCACAAAAGCCTCAAAGAGCCAATAGCGATATTCGTTAGAAGTACCTGGATTAGCAGTCCCAAAAATCGCTTTGGCCGATAGTTCAAATTTGAAATCTTTGTCTTTCAAAAATCCGCCGTAGAGTTCACCCTCAAAACCATTTCCATAGATGGGGTCATTGTCAAATGATTGAATGCCTCCCGTAATCCGGACATGTTCCCCAATAATGATTTCGACTTGCATAGAGAGCAATTCGAGCTGGTCATAGACCCAGCGCTGGGCACCATTTTGCTCTTGTAATTCAGCTACGATCCCAAATTGTCCTCCCGTGCGCACACCCCCATCCTGCTCATCCATCAGGTCTACATTCATCCCCAGGGCAAACATGACTTGCTTTTCGCTTTTTTTGACTAAACTGGCGCTCTCAATAGATATTGGTGCATTGTTAAGTACAGCGCCTGAGGTAAGGGTAATACTACCTCCCTCACCCAGCCCCAAATAAGGAGCTTCTGACAAAACTATTATTTTCCTGAAGTCAATATCGGCTATGTCCAACGAGTTGCTGGAATTAGAGTTGCCGGGCGTCACTTCAATATTCATCCTCCCAGAAAGAATCGCCGCAGGCTTGAATTGATCATCCTTGACGGTCACCGCAATTTTTGACCCTTCGTACAAGGTAACATCACCGGCTTTCCACAATGGGAAATTCAAGGAATCCACTAGGCCTACCTCCACATTATAGACTTTCTGCATTAGATTCGCAGAAGCACCATAGGCGAACGATTGCTGTTCTTCAGCGATAGGTACACCAAGTCGACCATAAAATCCAAAGCCCACTACTTTACTATAGATGATATCTAGGTTCAATTCTTCAATTGAAAACCGCCAGTTGCCCATGATGCCTTTTTCGTAGGGCAATGCATTCTTAACAAAGAACCGACCGGTGACTCCTTTACTGTCTATGTATAGATCCTCCGCTCCTATAGCCAATCGGGATTGGTCAGCATCCTTAAACACTTTAGGCATAATGATTTTTACGGTACGGATGTATACGCCTCTCCATAAGGAGCTGGCATTATACATGGTATCCCCGAAAGTCCCCCCTCCGCTTATTTGTGAAGCCGTCGACATGGTCGTTTGCCCGGTCGAATCCACACAATCAAATTCCGGTGGTAGTCGAAAATCCGATGCATTGCGCAGATCACTAAAATCAATGATCGCCTTGTCCACAATAAATCCTACCTCTTGCACCTTGGTCAATACAAAACTGGGTATGGAGATATCCACCACCATATCATCCCAATCGACCACGGTGACCGCTATGGATGCTTCTACTCGTCGGTCACCACCGATAACGATCGCATGCTGGTCACAAGGCAACACCCAATCCCTGGTAAGAAATAAGGTAGCATCTACTTTTAAGTCCAGGAACCCGTCACAATCGATCCGCACATAGCAGCCTTTGTGATTATTGTCTGACCGACGCTCAAACCGATTCAGGACCACGGCCATTTTTCGACTGCCTTTGGAAATGGGGAAGTCTGCAAACAAGCCTAAAGTAGCATCCCCGATGATCCCACCTTCATTGGTGTACTTGATATCCTCGGATCCAAATAATATGGTTCTTCCATCAGAAAGCACGGCCTGACAAAACACTTCCAGTTGCACATAATTAGGTAGTAATTTTGCCCGGGCAATTAGGATCGTATAAGTATTGTTACCAATTGTTTTCCGCATGCCTACCGGTAAGTTTACCAGTTCATTTCCGGTGAGTTTAGAGATCAATCTCGATTCATCCAGAGCACTAAACAGCGCTGCTGCTTTCTGTACCTTAGGATTGCCCAGGTACTCCTGCTGCAACGCATATTTATCTTCCAGGTCGTCTTCAGGCCCCAGATAAGACATGGTTGCATTGGATTTATTAAAATCCAATAGCGAATCTATTTGAGCAAACTGGACCCGTTTCTTTTTAAGGGTAATGATCGAATTTGAAGCTAGATTTTTTAAAGACGACGGCTGAATAGTTCCTGCGTTGGCTGCAACCCGATTTTTCCAATGACTTTTATCGGGGATCGAATTTCGGACTACTTCAAATGACCGGATGGGCAAGGGCGGCAATGGATCGGTCACCGGATTGCTATACCCAATACTGGTATTTAAAACCACCAAAAACAATATCCAACTGATCCGTCCGGCCATTAGCTAAAATCTGATTTGATAGGAAATCGAATTCCTGAATTCATAAAATGAAGGGTTCGCATTATTGTCATTTTTTGCTTTAGTACGTATATAGTTAGAATTAAAAGACAATGCATTCTTTTTGTTGAGCTGATAGCTGAGTCCCAAATTATTGGATAAGATGGTAGACTGCAAATCGGCCTGGTTTTCAATTTCCTGAGTACTACTGGCCAGGGCCAGATTATTATATATATTCATCTTATTATCCAGTAATTGTTTGCTGGCCGATAAACCCAACGAATTGATGAAGGTATTTGAAATGGATAGCTGATTGGTCTGCCGGCTGAACGTTGCCCCGAAAGTCCATTTGGTAGGTATGATCTGATAACCGGCATAAAGCAACGCATTGATGGATTGCACTTTGTTATCTGGCTGTACTTCATCGTTTAATATACTTTGACCACTACTGAAATTTAATACGGCTTGTATAGAGGCCAGCCTGGTTTTGGTATTTTGGATAGCCCAATATAAGCCGACCTGGGCATTTTCATTAGAAAGGATCAGCTCAGAAACAGGTACCGGGTTGAGTGGGTCTTCTATCACGGTACGTCGGTTCACATTGTTAAAAGAGGAATAGCCGGCCTGCAGGTTTAAATCGTTCGTAATAGCAAAAGATGATTGTATGGACCCAATGACCCGGTTATATTGATTGGCCTGCTTGCCGTTCAGGTTATTGGACTCCACGCCGATTTTACCACTTATAGTAAGCCTTCTTTCCAATGCAGCTATACTCATACCGGTCGTGATGTTGCGTATATCATTTTGAAAGTACAGCGCACCCATCGTTTTGTAACCCGGGTCAATCCATTCATAACCAAAAGTAAATTTGCCAAAATCCAGCTTGTAATTTCCTCCAATATAAATGGCATTACCCCATCGTGTGCTTGACCTCACATCCAATAGGTTAAAAAAAGATTGAATACTGGATGTCGATACATTCGATGCATCATTAACATTTTCGGTAAAACCGCTTCTCGCAACATGCGCTTCTAAAAAAAGTCTTTCCAGCAGCTGTTTACTGGCCAGCATACTGAGAATGACATTCTCTCCGGCAAAAACCTG
>JAHEJC010000161.1 GCA_024639065.1 Lewinellaceae bacterium
TAGGGCGGATTGGGCATGCTTTTGGGATGCAAATTATTGCATACCATAAACATCCGGAAAGAGATAACCAAGCATGGGTAAAATTTGTGGATGAGGAAACCCTTTTGAATGAAGCTGATTTTCTGACATTACATGCTCCATTAACCGACCAAACCCATCATTTCATTAACCGAGCTACCTTAAGTAAAATGAAGACATCCTGCATATTAATTAATACGGGCAGGGGTGGATTAATTAATGAAGATGATCTGTCTAATGCGTTGATTAACAAAAAGATAGCTGCAGCACATCTGGATGTAATGATGGAGGAGCCTCCTCCACTTAACCATCAATTTTATGAAATAGAGAATTGTTTTTTAACGCCTCATCATGCTTGGGCAAGTAAAGAGTCCCGGCAACGGTTAATCCAATTAGTAGCAATCAATATAAAAAATTATCAAGCAGGAATTTTAGATGATAGTTTATCTAAATAGCCAAATAATTTGCTCTAAATATTGGGATCAATCGCCGAAACCGTTAATGGGACGATTATGAATTTTAAATTAATCCATAAAAAAAGGCCATTCCGGGATGGAATGACCTGAATAATTTACCTTAATCGTGTTCTCTACAAGTTCGGTATTCTTAACACTTGTCCGGGATAGATCAGATCTACACTTTTAAGCATGGGCTGGTTTGCTTCGAAAATCGCATTATACTTCATGGGATCTCCGTACATTTCTTTAGAAATTTTTGATAGGCTGTCTCCACTTTGAACCGTATAAAACCTTGATTCTGGTTCTGGTGCAACCACAGAAATACGATCATCTACCGTAGCAACCCCTTCTACATTACCTAAGGCAAGTACAATCTTTTCCTTGTTGGATTGTGTTTCGACCTGTCCATAAACAGTGACTCGATCTTCTTCTAAATCAACATCCAGATTTTCGATTGGTAATTGAAGATCAGCTACGACACCTTTCAAGGTAATTAACTTTTGTGCCCGGATTTCTTCTTCTGATTTTGCATTAAAAATGTTGGCTCCCGCTTTTTTTAAAAATGAAAATAATCCCATTGTTTTGGTATGTTTTGTGTTTGAAAAAAATAATTCCAATTGTATAACTGAGACGAAATTAAAATAATTCACGGTAGAACCAAAAAATCAAAAACAGGTATTGGAATTATATATGAATAATTCGCGTATATTTGCGCAGTTTTTTAAGAAATGAACTCATAAACAAACATGCAAGGTAAAGGAATTATTAAGTTTTTCTTCGTTTTACTATTTGTAGTAAGCTTGTTTCAATACTTGATCGTTTTACCAACTAACAAGGTGGAAAAAGCGGCCAAAGAAAGAGCAGAGCTGGCTACCCAAGGATTGGAAGGTGTTGCCAAATATACACTATATAGGGACGTAGAAGCGGAATATTTAGATTCAATGAATAGCGAGGTCATATTTTCCATTCCAAAGATTACGGAATATACTTATGATGATCTCAAAAATCAGCAATTAGCCCTTGGCTTGGATTTGAAAGGTGGAATGAGCCTGGTGTTACAGGTCGATCTTAAAGAAATGCTGAATATGCTGTCTGAAAATAGTAAGGATCCCACCTTTTTGCAAGCATTAGAAAATGCAGAAGAACGACTGAAATCCGATCAAAAAGATTTTATCACCTTATTCGGTGAAGAATGGAATAAAATAGCTGATGGAAAGCGATTAGCTCAGATCTTTCAGCGTAATGCATCCATGCGTGAAGATATCAATACGGGAACTTCTAATGGAGAAGTCATTCGGATTTTGAGGACTAAAGGGGACGAAACGGTTAATTTAACATTTACGCGTCTAAAAGATAGGATTGATAAATTTGGTGTCACTCAGCCTAATGTATCGCTGGATGCCCCGAGGGATTTAATTCTAGTGGAATTGCCTGGTGTCACCAATGAAAAAAGGGCCCGGAATTATCTTCAAGCTGCTGCCAAGTTGGAATTCTGGGATGTTTACCGTTTTAATGCAACCTTACAAAATGCATTAATCCAAGCCGATCAGCGACTAAAACGATTACAGGAAGGAGATAGCTCGGCCGTCAGTCAACCAACCGTTGTTTTTGATACGATACCGGTATTGGACAGTATCGGTAATGCTATTCCAGATTCATTCAATATTACTGAGCGAGAACTCAATCCTTTAGAAGATCAAGGTCCGTTATTATCCATATTTGATATAAATGGGAATGTTCCGACTGAGACGGGAGCAACTGCGCTTAAATACTGGCCCCCAATTCTGGGTACGGCTGAAAAGAATAAAGTGGATGCAGTAAATGAAATGCTCACCAGGCCGGATATAATTTCATTATTTCCCAGAGATATCAAGCTTCTCTGGGGACAAAAGCCAAATTCAATTGAGGGTAGTAATGTGGAAACCTTTTCACTTTACTCGATCAGAAAAGAAAGGGGTACCGAATCACCTCCTGTAGAAGGTGATCGGGTTGTGGACGCCTTTCCCACTACTGATCCTACCAATAATCAGGTGGTGGTTAGTTTGCGGATGGATGGAAAAGGAGCTCGAACCTGGGCACAGATGACTACGGAAGCAGCTCAGGATAATAATCGGGAAGTAGCTATTGCCTTAGATGATGAAGTGGTCTCTGCACCATCAGTTAATGGACCTATTACTGGTGGGAATACGCAAATAACCGGAGGATTCACCTTACAAGAAGCTACGGATTTAGCCAATATTTTGAAAGTAGGAAAACTGCCGGCAAAAACGACTATCATATCAAGTCAAACCGTCGGTCCCTCACTTGGGGCAGATAATATTCAAAAATCCATATTCTCTCTGGTAATAGGAATTAGTTTGCTCCTCTTATTTATGATTTTCTACTATGGAAAGTCAGGGATTGTTTCCATCGTTTCTCTGGTCCTAAACCTATTTTTCATATTTGGAGCACTGGCCTCATTGGGAACGGTACTCACCGTTCCTGGTATTGCGGGAATCATTTTAACAATTGGTATGGCGGTTGATGCTAACGTGATCATCTTTGAACGTATCCGGGAGGAACTGCGGATTGGGAAGACTATGAGTATGGCTATCAGAGACGGGTTTAAACACTCCTATTCAGCGATTATCGATGCCAATGTAACTACTCTTTTAGTTGCTTTTGTATTGGCCTATTTCGGAATTGGGCCGGTCAAAGGCTTTGCCGTTGTCTTGATAATTGGTGTATTATCTTCTTTGTTTACCGCTGTTTTGCTGGGTAGAATGTTGATTGAATGGTGGATTGGGAAAGAAGGACGAACTATTTCCTTTTGGACTCCTCCTACTATGAATTCTTTTGCGGATATGCAAATTGATTGGTTGAGCAAGCGACGAGTAGCTTATGTGGTCTCGGGTATATTAATTTTAGCTGGACTTGCTTCTATGGTTACCCGGGGTTTTGATTATGGAGTAGATTTCAATGGGGGATATTCATACAATATTGAATTTGAGGCCGGTCAAAATGTAGATGCACAAGATTTAAGGGATGCTCTCACCGGTCCGTTTGAGACAGAACCCACTGTAAAAAGCGTAAATGCAATCAATACCTTTAACGTAACTACGGATTATTTAATCGATGAAAATGAAGACGATACAGCGGAAAAGGTATTGGCCAAATTATATGAAGGAGTAAACGGTATTGTTGGAGGAAACCTAGATTTGGAACAGTTTAAATCGACCGATGGATTGGGGACTCACGTTACATCTTCTACTAGCGTAGGTCCGACGATTGCAGATGATATTACTAAAAGTTCGGTATACGCGACCATATTTGCGCTATTATTGATTTTTCTGTACATATTCATCCGTTTCAATAAATACCAATATAGTTTGGGAGCTGTCGCAGCGTTGTTTCACGATACGTTGATTGTATTGGGCTTGTTTTCTATCCTAAAAGACGTAATGCCTTTCACCTTGGAAATTGATCAACCTTTTATTGCGGCATTGCTTACCGTGATTGGTTACTCGATTAATGATACCGTTGTGGTCTTTGACCGAATCAGGGAATACATTAATAGTTATACTCAGAAAGATAAACACGAGATAATAAATGCCGCAGTTAATAGTACGGTGAGCAGAACAATTATTACTTCTTTAACCACCCTTTTTGTGGTGATCATTTTGCTTGTGTTTGGAGGGTCAACTATTAAAGGTTTTGCTTTTGCACTATTGATTGGAATCTTGGTTGGTACTTATTCTTCTATATTTATTGCCACACCGGTCATGGTCGACTTGACCAAAGATTTGGCTGTTAAGAAGAAAAGTACTGGTAAACGATTTAGTAAAGCTGCAGGTATCAAGTAAAAATATTCGAAATAAACTACCATACATAAAGCCTTTGACCCGAATAGTCAAAGGCTTTATTTGTTTTCCCTACTAGGTTTGAAGTTACTTTATTTTTTCTGCTCTAAATACACCATTCGGTTGATTCAATTTGGCCGATTTAATTGATCTATCTGATTCGATAAACTCAATGGTATATCCGGCAAGCTCCAGTGGTTTGAATTTGTTTTTACGGATAGGAACCAATTCAAAAGAAGGCTGACCTGCTGGCGAAATGTGTAGCTTATTATTTTTTAATTCGATTTTGAATACCAAATCAGCGGTTTTGTATGCTCCTAAAAATGTCTTTAAATAGGCCACATCATTGAAATTCTCATTGCCTTGCTTCTCAAAGAAGATTGGATCCATGGTGGGCTCCATAATCGTAGATAAACTGGCAATCTCTCCTTTAAAATCTAAATGAAATTGAATTTTTGTTTTTTCTCCGAGCCCCTCGATTTCACCTTCAAACACATCATAGTGAAGATGTACTAAAGGTATGTAGAGGCTATAGTATTTAGCTTTTAGATTTTCAGCATCCAGCAGCCCCACTTGGATCTCTCCATAAGCCTCGTGTTGATAAGTACCAGTGTAGTCCTCCAATTTTTTGGAAAGATTAGTGCCGGTTATTTTATCTATTTCATCTTGCTCACTGGATTCTTCTTCTTCTTCTTCCCTATCCTTGTAAACAGAAGCTAAATAGCCCCCTGATTCTTTTTCGAGCATTAGGTCTACAATTTCATAACTGAGCATGCTGGGAAGCGGTGTACCATTTCTATTAGCTAATAAAACCATGCCTAATTGCTTCTCAGGAACTAATAACACATGTGCACTAAATCCATCAATGTTGCCTCCATGCTCCACGATCTTAAGGCCGTCATAATGATGAATCATCCAGGCCAATCCATAGGTTCTGCCGGAACGACCATCAAATCTGTCTGCTCCATTCATAATCATAGCAGGCCTGTGCATCATGGCAAAATCACCAGAATTGATCACTTCATGGTCATCAATTTTTCCGCTGTTCAATTGAAATTTTACCCACTTGAGCATATCAGCAACACTTGAGTTGATTGATCCTGCCGGCCCAATAGCATCGATGTTTCTAAAATCCATCTTTACTTGCTCCTTTTTATCTTCATCATATTTGTAAGGCACGGCAGCATTCTCATTTATTTTACTGGCTTCTACTGAAAAATTGGTATCATCCATTCCCAATGGCCCAAAAAAAGATTCATGGGTGAAGTCTTCCCAGGACATCCCACTGACTGCTTCAGCCAGTAGACCCGCAGTCATGAACATTAAATTTTGATATTGCCAGGTTTCGCGAAAACTTTTATTAGGTTTGGCATATTTTAATTTTGATAGAAGTTCTTCCCGTGAAAATGGAGTACCATACCAGATCAAATCATGCCTGGGTAACCCACTACGGTGGCAAAGTATATCGATGCTATTCATATGCATAGTAGCATAATCATCATGAAGTTCAAAACCAGGTAAATGCTTTTTAATCGGTTCATCCCATTTTAGTTTTCCGTCACTGACCAGTTTGGCTAATCCTGCAGCCGTAAAAGCCTTGGTGGTTGATCCAATGGCAAACAAAGTATTTTCATCGACTTTTTTCTTTGATTCCAGGTTTCTGTATCCAAAACCTTGGGATAATACTAGCTGATCTTTATAGATGATGCCTATACCTAAACCCGCAACATTTGCAACGGACAAGATCGAATCAGCTAGTTTAGTTATTCTGTCTGCATACATCGTCAAATCAACCATTTCATCCACCTTGCTAAAAGTGAGATCTATCGTTGACCCTGATTGTCTAAATATTCCTACAATTTGATCTCGCTTTAAAATTCCAGCAAAATTTGCATTTCCAGGAACCTCCGGTAATCTAAATGAAAGGCTATCTCCCTTGATCATTAAATCGACCAGGACCATATTTTTGATATTCTGTTTAGTAATATCCAGATCACCACGCCAAGCTGAACCATCATTTTGAAGATTAATATTCATCTCTAAGGACATGCCAGGCACTTTTAAAACGCCTTCATAATCACCTTCAATTTCAGATTGAGCAAAACTGGTATTAAACCATAGGATCAACAAGATGGCTGATAAAAATCTAATAATCTTTTTCATTTAAGTAAGAATTTAATTAATTATAAAAATAAGGTAAGCAGGATACAAAGAAAGGAAGACATAATTCGACGAGCTATTTTTTTTATTGGATGGGCAAAGTGGATCCAAGGAATGATTGAACTTGAACTGCCCCTGAAACTCGAACCAAAAATTTACATTCGACTCAATCACTTCGGAAGAAAAAATCTATTATTTTGATCGACCAATAGAAACTGGAAACAGTATTCCCAATATGCATTAGATAAAATAGATGGTCATGCCATCTAAAATGAATAGGTGAGCAGAATTTGTACAGGTCATGAATCTGATGAATAAGCCATTAATCATCTTTTTCTTCGATGTTACCTGAAATGAAGTAAAATAAAATCATACCAATAGCACCAGAAGTAAGTATTGCGAAGAAGGAAGCAAAGCCTTCGTCTACAAATTGACTCTTCTCTAATATACCACCTAATAGAACACCTAAGCCAACAAAAAAGATAATGACGCCCCACTTCAGAATTTGAATTCTTGTATTCATGAAATTGGGATGAAATATGTCAGCTGTATTTCCAGATTGGATTAAATCCAGCCGTTCTTTATGCCTGGTTTTGAAAAATAAATAAATGGTCAGAATGATTGCTGAAAAAAATCCAATTACGGCTATGATACCTGTTGCCATGATTTAAAAGATTTGTGAATTACCTAATTTTGATCAATAGGACGAACTTTGTTTTATGCGGGTTACATATTTTGGTGAAAAAATTAAAAATACGTTCAATGAGGAGATGTCTAAATAGAATTTTGATTAATATTCATTTAAGCTGTAACCTGATGGTCTGTTTCGACGTATATTGAGTAACTTAATTATATGGTTAAGGATTTAATTCTGTCAGCCCAGAAAGGGGACCTACAGGCATTTAAGCTGCTCGTAGAGAGGCATCAGAATTATGTCTACACCCTAGTATATAGGGTGGTGAAAAATCAGCAGGATGCTGAAGAAGTTAGCCAGGATGTATTCTTAAAGATATATACGAAATTGGATACATTTAATCATCAATCTAAATTTACGTCTTGGCTATATGCGATTGCTATTCGCACAGCGATTGATCGCAAACGCAAAATGGCCCGGAATTTGGATTCATCGGGCTCACTAGAGAAAAGGCATGAACAGTTTATCGAGCCAAAGACAGCTGATGCATCATTAACCCAGAATACCAGGAAAGAATTCGTACAGCAAGCGATTAATGATTTGCCAGAAGATGATGCGTTGTTAATCACTTTGTTTTATTTTAAAGAGCTCTCAATACAAGAAATTTGTGATCTATTAAGTTTGAATAATAATAATGTCAAGATTAAGTTATTTAGAGCCAGGAAAAATTTGAAGAAAAAAATAGAACATATCCTTAAGGATGAATTAAATTCAATATTATGAATGAACAAACTATTTGGCAATACTTGGACGGTCAATTATCCGTGAATGAGCGCAGGAAGTTTGAGCACTTACTGGACAAAGATTCCGATTTGCGATCTACTTATGAGCAGTTGAAGCAATTCAATCATTTGCTTGAAGAAAAAAATCTTGTAGTTGCTCCTGAAGGATTTGCGCGAAAAGTAACTCAATCTATTAAACAACCGAAATTCAAATTTTCAATAAATGGAATTTTACCCTATTGGATTGGATTTTTAATAGTAAACTTGCTAACCATAATTATAAACAATGGAGAGGGTCTGCTACCGGATGTAGCTTTTCTAAACCCTGAGCAACAAGGAAATTGGATGCCATTTTTTAATCTCCTTGGTACCATCTGCATTGGATTGACCTTACTTTATTTTTTAGATAAATTTCTGCGAAAACAAATAATATCTCGAACCAACTTTTCAGCGATCTAATTAACCTATCCTGGTTTTCCAGTGTAGTTAAACGGATTAATTTTCTTCAACTCGGCTTTGATTTTGTCGGTAACCGGTAGACCTTTAATAAATGTAGAAAAGGTTTCTTCATTTATGGTATCAGAACCTCTGGTTAGTTCTTTTAATAACTCATAGGGTGCATGGACTCCTTCTCGACGCAGAATGGTCTGAATCCCTTCTGCCACTACTACCCAGTTTTTTAACAGATCTTGTTGTATTGCTGCTTCGTTCACCTCTAATTTGCCCATACCTTTTTCCAGTGACGATATAGCAATTAAAAGATGACCATAAGGTACTCCAATATTTCTCAAAACCGTACTGTCAGTAAGATCTCTTTGTAACCTGGAAATAGGTAATTTGTTGGCTAGAAAATCCGCAGTGGCTCTTACCATTCCTAAGTTTCCTTCAGCATTTTCGAAATCTATGGGATTGACTTTGTGCGGCATGGTAGAGGATCCAATTTCTCCTGCAACTAATTTTTGTTTAAAATAATCCCTGGAAATATAGGTCCAAATGTCTTGACAAAAATCAATTAAAAGGGTAGCGATCCGTGAAATGGTATGCATGTGTTCAGCTATGTTGTCATAATGATCAATTTGCGTAGTAACTTCAGAACGGATTATCCCAAGGTCATTTTCCAAAAATTGATTTCCAAAATGAATCCAATCATAGGTAGGGTAGGCTACAAAATGTGCATTGAAGTTTCCTACGGCGCCACCGAATTTTCCCATAACCGGAAGTTGCTTCAACCCGCTAAGTTGCCGGTCAAGTCTTTTTACAAAAACTAAGAATTCTTTGCCTAAAAGGGTAGGACTTGCCGCTTGACCATGAGTTCTGGATAGTAACGGTATATCTATATACGCTTTAGATTGAGCTGAAATCAAATTGAGCAGGTTGTCCAAATTTGGAATAATTACATGGTGTAATGCCTCCTTCAAAGATATTGGAATTGCTGTATTATTAATGTCTTGAGAGGTAAGACCAAAGTGGATAAATTCCTTGTAATCGGCTATGCCCAATAGGTCAAATTTTTCTTTTAGGTAATATTCAACAGCTTTGACATCGTGATTGGTTGTTTTTTCTATCTCCTTTATTTTTTCTGCTTCCATTATGGAGAATTCAGTAATAATGGATTCTAGTTTTGGTTTTACCGATGCCGGAAAATGTTTAAGTTGAGGTAGATCCAATTCAACTAAGGCTAAAATGTATTTGATTTCGACACGGACTCGGTAATGTATCAAACCAAATTCGGAGAAATAAGGTCCTAAGGCATTGGTTTTGGATTGGTATCGACCATCTAATGGAGATAAGGATGTAATCATAAAAATATTTTATTCTAATAATCGCTTAAAGTAGTAATAAGTCTCTAGTTGCGATCTTATGGTCAATTCGGACCCATTGGACTTATACATATTGACTTTCTGATCATTGAGATAACGTGCCTTGACATTGTCGTTCAACTGTATTTGTAGAATTTCTTTAATCGTTTTGTGAATCTCGGCATCATAGATTGGCACAATCGTTTCGATCCGATGACTTAAATTTCGTACCATCCAATCTGCAGAAGAGATATAGATTTTTTCATCTCCATCATTGTGAAAACAGAAAACGCGGGCATGCTCTAAAAAACGATCTACAATGCTAATGGTATTTATATTTTCACTAATCTCCGGAACACCTGCAACGATAGAACAAATTCCTCTGATAATCAACTGAATTTCGACACCTGCTTTGGAAGCTTTATAAAGCAGTTTTATCATTCGATGATCTTGCAAACTATTGATCTTCAAAGTGATTCTGGCCTCATTACCAGCTAAGGCTGTTTCAATTTCATGCTCAATAAGCTGCTCTAATTCAGGTCTTAAATTAAACTGTCCTACCAATAAATGTTTAAAGGGTTCTCTGGGCAATTTGACTGTTTCCAAATAGGAAAACAATCGGGCAGCTTCTGCGGTAAGCCTTTGATCCATGGTGAATAATCCAAAATCACTGTATATTTTTGCAGTGTCTTCATGAAAATTTCCAGTGCTGAAATAAGTGTAGATTCTTGGGCCTGATTTTTCAATTCTTCGGACCAATCCAACTTTGGCATGTACTTTTAGGCCCGGAAAACTGTAATGTACATTTACCCCGGATGCTTCTAGCTTTTCTCCCCAATTCAGGTTGGCTTCTTCATCAAAACGTGCTTTGACTTCCACAAATGCCGAGACGTGTTTACCTGCTTGAACCGCTTTAATTAAAGCGTTCATGATTTTTGATTTTTTTGATACCCTATATTGAATGATTTTGATATGAGTAACATCAGGATCTGCAGCAGCTTCTTCAAAGAATCGAATGACTGGATTGTAATCCTGATAGGGCACACAATGCAATTGGTCGCCTGACCGGATGGCACTAAAGATACTATCCGATTTGCTAAAAATTGGATGTGCCAAAGGAACTAAGGGTTGATTTTGAAGATGGGTAAAATTGAATTGTGGAAATTTGAAAAAATCACTATTGTTATGATAACGCCCTTCAGGAATAATATCATAGGAATCCAGCTCAAACATTTCTTTCAAAAATTCCAGCACGGATTCATTCATATCTCGATCATAGACTAAGCGGCTAGCTGGACCAACATTCCGTTTGTGTAAACTTTTTCTGATCTTCTGAATAAGGTCTCCAGAATATTCATCGTCAATATATAATTCAGCATCCCTGGTCAACTTGATCGAATTCGAATCCACGATCTCATAGCCAGGAAATAACCATTCTACACTATGTCTAACAATATCGTCCAAAATGATTAGATCATGACGAAGTGGATTTGATGGAGGTAACTCCACGATTCTTGGTAAATGATCTGAAGGTATCTTAACGATCGCATACTCGGTCTCACTATTTTTTTGATTTTTTGCTTTTAAAGAGACTACCAAATAAAGAGCTGCATTATTTAAAAAAGGTCTAATCTTGTTTTTGACTAGTAAAACCGGCTGCACAAAAGGTAATAAATTATCTCGAAAATAGGTTTCGATGTATTGTTTTTGCTCGTCATTGATGTCATACCATCTTAATATATAAATACCATTGGATCGAAGTTCAGGAATAATCTGATCCTCAAAAATATGGGTAAATTCTTCTTGCTGCTGCCTAACAATAGAAAGTAGTTCAACTAATGTTTCTGCGGGTTGGTATTCCAACTGTTTTTTGGTCTTTTTACCCACACGGATCAGATTCCGATGATTTGCTATGCGTATTCGGAAAAACTCATCTAGATTTGATGAATAAATGGCCAGAAATTTTATCCGCTCGAGCAGTGGAACCGAAGGATCTTTTGCTTCCTGTAATACTCGATAGTTAAAGGACAGCCAACTAATATCACGCTCTATATACGGCATCGTTTTCACATCGTGAAGATAGCAATTCCCCCAGTATTTTGATCAAAAGAAATTCAAGAGTTATTCAATTGAATCGATGCTGAATTATTTTTTAAAATGTTTAACTACAAGTGCCTCTTATTAAAAAAAGAGTCAAATATTCTTATATTTGCCCTCTTAAAAAAATTTAATTAAATGGCTAGAAAAGTAGTTGCTGGAAATTGGAAAATGAACACTTTTGTTTCTGAAGGTATTGAGCTTGCCAATAAAATAAAAGTAGCAGATTTGCCTTCAGATGTTGATGTCATTCTTGCTGCTCCGTATACGCACTTATATGCTCTTCAACGCGAGATCATCAGCTATCCAGTATTTATTGCCGCTCAAAATTGCCATACGCATGAATCTGGTGCCTTTACCGGAGAAATATCACCTATTGTTTTAAGGGACTTGGGGGTTACCCAGGTTATTATTGGCCACTCCGAACGAAGAAGTTATTTTAATGAAAGTTATGAGTTTCTAAGAGATAAGATGATTGCAGCATTAAAAGTAGGTATTAACCCTATTTTTTGCTGCGGTGAAGATTTAGGCATTCGAGAAGCCGGCAAGCACAAAGAATTAATTGCCGAACAAATCAAATCCTCTCTATTCCAGTTATCAGATAGCCAAGTGAAAAAATGCATTATTGCCTACGAACCCGTGTGGGCTATTGGCACCGGAGTTACTGCCTCTCCGGAACAGGCTCAAGAAATGCATGCTTTCATTCGCTCTTTGGTCGCGGATAAATTTGGACCTGAAATGGCCCAGAATATATCCATTCTTTACGGAGGAAGTGTGAAGCCTGGTAATGCGAAAGAACTTTTTTCCCAGCCGGATGTGGATGGAGGCCTGATCGGAGGAGCTGCTTTAGATGCCGACTCATTCCTGAGTATTATCAATTCATTTTAACCATCTTCGCTAATCTTTTTAGTTCAAAAATAGCTAGTTGGTTCTCCTGGAATTTATCAAGGTATCTGCTTATCGCGGATCTTCTCAAAAATCATATCTGATTGAATTAATGAGTGAATAGAATTAAGTTGTTTGTGTATTTTCAATTGAATCAACCTTATTAATTCTACCTAATATAAGTTACGGGTTCTAATTTGTGTCTAATAAAATGAAGCGTATTTGGAAAAAGCGTAGCTAAACTACTGTAAAAATATATAATTAAATATTATAAAAAATCTTAATTCATTTAGTACATTTACTTTATTGTTCTAGCAATAATGCCTATGAATCATATTGTAAGTCAGCGATTTGCCAAGTGTGTTGAAAAGCTAAAGTCTGATAAAATTATTCCTTCAGCTCGTCAATTAGCTATTTCACTCGGATTTCCCCCTCAAAACCTTAATGAAATATGTAATCAAAAAAGAGATGTAACGATCGACCTTTTGCGCAAAGCGATCGACACCTATAATTTAAATGCAGTGTACTTATTTGAAGGAAAAGGGACCATGTTTAGTCAAGTTGAGCAGGATATGGGGTTTAGATTGCTAACGGTTGTTACTGATCAATTAAACAATGAGCAGATAGTACATGTACCTGTGCCGGCTCAAG
>JAHEJC010000550.1 GCA_024639065.1 Lewinellaceae bacterium
CCTCAATGGAAGGAAGGACATATTAAAGGATTGAAAGCTAGAGGTGGTTTGACGCTGGATATTTATTGGAAACATGGCCAGTTGGAAAAAGTTGTTTTTAAACCAGCTCTGAATCAATCCATTAACGTAATATATAAAGACCAGAAAGTACGGCTTGATTTAGTAAGCAGGGAGTTGTATACCTTTCAGCCTTGAGGTGTAAACTTTCCTGGGTACTTGCTGAATAATGTTTAATAAATTTATCCTTATTTCGTCAGTTGTCCATAACCGTTATCAACGTTTATAACGGTTATTTTTATAGTATTTTAAGTAAATATCTTGGTGCATCGCACAAGAAAATAAATTACAACTGTTATACTCTAAATAATATTATATGAAAACAATTGAAGAAAGTGTGGTAACTACAATGGATGGTTCGGATAAAGAACTCTTTCCTTATTTGCCGTATATACTTCAAGACCTTTGGGAAATTGGTACAAACCCTGAAATCATAATTAACCGGATTAGCATGTATTTTGAAAAATCCGATGGATTAAATCTCCTAGATTTAGGATGCGGAAAAGGAGCCGTTTCAATAAAAGTGGCGAAAAGTTTGGGATGCAACTGTTATGGGATAGACGCACTTGATGAGTTCATTAATTACGCCAAAAAAAAAGCAAAAGCTTACCACGTTGAACATTTGTGTACTTTCGAGATCGGTGATATTAGAAGAAAAGTGAAAACGTTGCCTGCATTTGATATTATTATACTTGGATCTTTAGGACCCGTTTTTGGCGATTACTTTACCACGTTAACCATCCTGTCCAAATGCCTAAATAAAAATGGGATATTTATAATTGATGATGGATATATTGAAAATGATAGCGATTATAGTCACCCATTAATTCAAAAACTAGAAACAATTAATGAGCAAATTGATTTAGCCGGAATGTGTATGGTCGAAAATGATATAATTCAAAAGGTCGATTTGAAAACTTCGGATGATTATATTTTTAAAAAGTTGAAACAGCGTTGCAATGAGTTGATGAATAAACATCCCGAGAAGAAAGCACTTTTTGAAAACTATATAAAGAAACAGGAAATAGAAAACGATGTTCTTGAAAACAAGGTAGTTTGTGCCACTATGCTTATCAAGAGAAAAAAAGAAAATTACGATTGAACATGTATGTAATCGGCAGATTAATATTTATATGCTTTACTTAATTTTGAAATTACTTTACTCCATTACTTGATTCGTTTAAAAAGATACTTTTGTTAACCGGGTTTAAAAAGATTAACAAAATCATAGCGGTAAAAAACAACTCAAATACCTCCCATTTCCTGCTCAGATCTGGTAGAATTACAATAAATAGCGTAAGGATAATAAAAGCAATTATATGATTTCCATGAGGTATTGGAATGACCAGTCGATCGATAAAGTCGCGGAACCGCTGATTCTTTCGATAGATGAAAGGGAAAATCAATAAATAGACTGACATGGCTAAAGTCAATAATTGACTGAATATTAATCGATTGAGATTTACGCCTCCGATTTCTAGATTGTGCAGGTTAATCTCATCTTGTCGATTATTCTCTAAAAAGAATTCACTTGACTCTAGATTAAAAATTCGCTGTCCCCAAGAAATTTCCTCACCGGCACCAAATAAAAACAAGAAGGCGAAAAATAGAATACTCAGTTTCCATAAGCGTGGTTTGTGCTGCTTATGCCTAAAAAAACGGAATAAAAGTAAAACACTAATAACCAACAACAGCAAAAAGTTTATATCCTCAATGGCATTATCTTCTCTGGCAAAAACTTCATCGAAATAGACAGCATCACTATAACCAAAATAGCCACTAAGAGCCATTACAATGAACAGCCCACTATATATAATGTATTCGTATTTGGTTAAAGAACTAAAGCGTTTCATTAAACTTCGTTTGCATTGAGGTACAAAAGTAAAATTATGTTTTATGTACAAAAAACAAATGCGAGATCAATCGGGTTTTGTTTTTTTTCACATTTAAATTATAGATGCCTTTAGCATCGAAGGTGTATTGATTCAATTCTTCTTGAATATCATCTCTCAGGCCTTTCTGGATAAAAAGGTAGAAAGAATCCGGTAATTTTTGATCGGTTCGATTGCTCAATAGCGGAATTTTGGCTCCATAATCCCATATGAGTTCGGGAGCAATATAATCGTAAGTAAAGATTGGAATATCATGAATTTTTTGATGGAGCTCGGTTAAGGGATTGAAGTCAGGATTGGACCTGGCATTTTTTATTAATGGAGGAGCCAAGAAAAGCAGTGCAACCAGGAACGCCATAGAAACATAAGTGGCCGCTTTGCTATTGTGTTTCATCAAATACCAAATAAAAAGTATGGCAGTAGTCAAAGCAACAACGGAGAGAAGTACGAACCAGGGAGACTCTATCCGGGCATCGGCATACCTAACCAATAATATTGGTAATGCCAGTGCTAAAATAGTTAATACTGAAAAATGTAAATAGATGGGTAGTCGTTCTACCAACTTGAGATTTTTGAATGAAACAAAAAGATATTGTATGTACAAACTAATATTAATGGCTAAGGGAATTAAGACCGGCATCAAATAACGACTCTTTTTTTCTGGAATTAGTGAGAGTAAGATCAGCGCAAAAACGATCCAAAAAAAACTAAATCTATAAGCGGTGGAATGCTTTATTTTATTTTTTAATAGTGGGTACAAAAGACTCAATAGGGCTGGTATGGTCCATAACCCGGATTGAATAACAAAGCTCCAGTAATAATAAAAGGGTTTTACATTATAACTTCCCCAATTGCCGGTTTCTTTGTTGATTATATGGTTGAACGAAGCAGGATCAACATAACGCACATAAACATACCACCATCCTCCCACAAGAAGACTCAATATCGTAAATCCGGTTAGGGGTAGGATTTTTGCAGCAAGGTTTTTTGGTTTGTAAACAACAAAATAAGCAATCAAAAAAGGTAGGAAAAGAGCGTATAAACCTATAGGTCCTTTACTGAGGATCGAACAGCCAATAAGTAACCCTGCAAGTAACGAATTTCGCCAATAAAAATCTTCCTCATCAAATAATTTGAAGAGGTAATAAATTCCGCCTAAGGCAAATGCATGGGTATAAATATCCCAAGGTGCCTCGATGGGAATGGCGAATACATAAAAAGAGGTCACTGCCACTAAACCAGCTAGTAGTGAAACTTCAGAATCATAAGTAATTTTTTTGGTGAGAAGACGAACAAAAACACCTAAGATAAATACCATAAATACAGAGGGGAATCTTAAAGCTACAATATTTTTGATGCCAAATAATAATCCGAAAAAAGCAACAATCCAAGTTGGTAGGGGAGGCTTTTGATAACGAGGTTCACCATTCATCGTGGTCAACAACCATTGATTATTATCAATCATTTCCCGGGCAGTAATAAAGTTCCTGGCTTCCATGATGCTAACCTCTAATGCCTCTAAATGGAAGAATAACATTAGAGCGACCACTCCGAATAGTGCAAGCGTTGGATTTCTTTCTAAAGACCC
>JAHEJC010000551.1 GCA_024639065.1 Lewinellaceae bacterium
CCGATAATCTGCATACCGCATACGCATATACCGGATCCGTATGTACTGCATCAGAGCCATCACCTCCCCTTAGCTTAAACCGTGCATCAGCTGAAATTCCCTTTTTTATAAAGACTGCTTTGTTCATGCAAATGTTTTAAAATAAATTTTCAGTATCTCGTGCGCTTGATTACCTCAATATCAAGTGCAGGTTGGTCAATTTCCAAGACAATGACCGAAGCGATGTTATCTGGTAGTGACTCCGGCAAACTTATTGATATTCCTTTTTCGCTTTGGTTAACATGCACGATCGAGTTATCATTCAGAAAATAAGCTTTTTGAATGCTTATGGTTTCTGGAAAGGGTAATTCAAGTTTTGGTCCGGGATGATTAAGTAAGTGAAGGTATATTTTATTCCCACTTCGGGTGCTCACCATATAATCTGTAGGCATGAAAGGACCGCCTCTAGTACCGTACACCGCCTCACCATTGACAGCTAACCAATCGCCCATTTCTTTGAGTCGACGGATCTGCCGTTGTTCAATCCTGCCATCAGCCATCGGACCAACGTTAAAAAGCAGATTACCATCGCCGCCCACTGTTTGCAACAGGGTATGAATACATTCTTTAGTCGACTTAATTTGATCATTAGCTTTCCAGGCCCATTGGTTGCCAATGGTTATACATGATTCCCAGGCATTTTTTAGATCAAAATTTCCTACTCGTTGTTCTGGCGTAGCAAAATCACCCGCATAAATATTACTTTTGGTGATGCCGGCCATACCTTCTCGACCTTTATCAACCCGGTTGTTGATTAGTAAATCATCTTTTAGTCCTCTTAGGTAAGCATACAGGTCCATGCCCATTTCGTGGGTCCAGGCCCACTCCCATTCTCCATCAAACCAAATCAAGGAAACATTATATTCCTCGATCAATTCTTTCAGTTGGTTTTTCATAAATTGAATATATCGATCCATTCGAGCCTTTACAGCAGGTTCTTCAATAGGCTTTGCCAGGTGGAATTGATAGTTGGGATCCGGGTATACAACTGGATAATCATCATGTTGCCAATCACAAATCGAATAGTAGACCCCGAAAAAGATAGCTGCTTTTTTGCATTCGTCCGCTAGGGCTTTTATTACTCCTTTACCATACGGGGTGCTGCCCATATCATAGTCAGTGAATTTACTGTCCCAAAGACTAAATCCGTCGTGATGGCGACTGGTCAGAATTATGTACTTCATTCCGGCATTTTTGGCAGCTCTTACCCATTCAGCTGCATCAAATAACACGGGATTAAATTCTTGGTATAGTTGATCGTACTCAATTTTTGGAATCTGTTTCCCTCGTGACCAGGATATTTCTTCTCCGCGCAAGGCTACCGGCCCCCAATGTATAAACATTCCAAACCGCATGTCTTGAAATGCTTTTAATGCTCCAGGATGGGTGCTCAGTTCGGGATTGGCTTCACCTCCCCCAACATTAGGTTTAGATACATCTTGTGCCAAAGAGCATATGAAAAAAAATCCCAAAATTAAGGTGGAACTGATTCTTATAAGGTTGTTCATTATCCAATTTGTTTAGTTTTTTAACCAAAGCTTACCATCAGTTATCTTGCTGATCGAATTCCCAATCAATCAAGATGGAAGACTTCTTCCATCTGTGCCCACCATTCCCCTTCAGCTCTGGTGGGTAAGGGTTCCTGGCAAGGATCTGTTCGCTTCCACCACTCTTGAGTAAGCGAATCCTCTGCCATTTTTGCCATATCTTCTGTAAAATTATTTCCAACGTATTCAAAATAGCCGAATAGATAATCGTCCTTAAGGTATATAGAATAATTGCGAATATTGCTTCTGGTAATTTGCTCCATTACACCAGGCCATGGCTTAGCATGCAAATCCTTGTACTCATCCAATTTTTCGGCTTTAATTTTAATCACCCAACCGTATCTTTTAGTATTGACCTGGTCAGAAACTATGCTGTTGGTTTGTGATGAACCTTCATGAATTGGATGTTTGCACGCATGCAATCCTATTAAGATAAAGAAACAAAAAAATGCGTTTAAGTATTTATACATAACCTACTAATTTATGCAAATAAAGAATATAGTAAAATCATCATCGCTATCAATATACCAGATAGTATCAAGGGGGCCCTGCCTCCTCCTTCTCGGTCTACTTTTAAGAAGTCCAAAGGAGATTCTAAAGTACAGTCTTTGATTTTCTCATAATCTGGTGCTGGTGTAACGATACTGACCAATATATAAATAATCGAACTGGCTACGAAGAGCCACCAGGCTTGGATCATAAAAGAGATTCCCCAGGTATCCGTGAGGTACTTCACATCGCCTATTATGGGAAAATCTATTAAAAAAGCAATTAGCCCCAAGACAAAACCTCCAATAAAAGTGGCTATAGCTCCTTGATGATTACCTCTTTTCCAGAAAACCCCCCAAACAAATACAGCGGCAATAGGGGGAGAAATAACGGTGAGTAAAATATTGATGGCTTCAAAAATGCTGTCAAACCGAGCGATTAAAGGAGACCAGGAAATGGCTATTATCATTACTACTATGGTCGTGATTCTTCCGATGCGTATTTGTTGTTTCTCGGAAATATCGGGCCTGGTTCTTTTGGCGATATCGATCGAGACTAAGGTAGCCGCGCTATTCAAAGCAGCGGCAATTGTACTCATCAAAGCAGCCAATAAAGCAGCAACCATCAATCCTTTTAATCCTATTGGAAGTAGTTCAGTAATGAGCACAGGAAAAGTATCATTGGCATCGGTGATTATATCTTTAAATAAAACATAGCCCAATACGCCAGGTAGTACAAAAATAAATACCGGCAAAACTTTAATAAATCCGGCAAATAAGGGCCCTATTTGTGCATCCCTCAACGTCTGTGCACCCAAAACCCGTTGTACGATGGTTTGGTCAGCGCACCAATACCAGATACCTAGAACCGGATATCCTAACAGAATGGCCCACCAGGTGAGACCCGAAGAATTTGTTGAGGAAGGTATTATATTTAATTGTTCAGGCTTAACGGCTGCCTGAAGCTCAGCCCAGTTATTGATGCCCTGATCAGGTAAAGCGAAGAGCCCGTAAATGGTCAGGATGACCGATCCACCAATCAGGATGACCGTTTGGATCGTTTCGGTAATAACTACTGATTGCAGTCCCCCGACTGCGGTATACAAGGTTGTTACCAAAGAGATAGCGATTATGGAAATATAAATATTCAATCCAAAAAAATGCTCGAAAACAACCGCTCCAGCATATAGGCTTACTCCAATGTGCATAAACAAGGCACCCAGCAGTGCTAAAAAAGCTAAACAAACCCTTGATGCATTATTGTATCGTTTTTCTAAAAACTCAGGGAGGGTGGCTATTTTGTTTTTGAAATAAAATGGAGCGAACACCAGTCCAAGAATAATCAGAATAAGAATGGCCATCCATTCGAAATTACCCCAAACTAAACCATCATTAAACCCTGATGCAGCCAGTCCGATTAAGTGAATCGTGGAAATATTAGAGGCAAATAATGCGG
>JAHEJC010000162.1 GCA_024639065.1 Lewinellaceae bacterium
TAGTGCAACCTATGATTACGGTCCTAATGGTGTTGAGCTCAAGAATAACATCAAAGATTATTGGTGGAAGTCGATGGTGTATGCTCATGAAAATATAGTAGGCCTGGATGCTGCCATTTTTATGCATCCTAAAACCTGGAAAGCATCCGGACACGTTGATGCATTTAATGATCCCATGGTGGATAATAAAGATTCGAAAAAAAGATATCGAGCGGATGTATTGATTGAAGAATATATGGAAAAACTCGAGGCAAAAGCGGATAAGGAAGTGACCAAGGCACGTAAACGCTTTGGTGATTCCTTTGATGAAGCAATGTACCGTGAGACCAATCCACGAGTAAAAGGATATCTGGACAGACATACTGAAATTGCCGCCAGACTTGCCAATTCTATGAAAGAGAGCAACATGGAAGACTTAAAAGCAATGATCGAAGAATTCGAAATTGCTTGTCCTGTTTCAGGAACCCGAAATTGGACGGAAGTGAGGCAATTTAACCTAATGTTCTCAACTCAATTGGGTAATATTGCCGGTGAGGAAGGCAAACTGTACCTGAGACCTGAAACTGCTCAAGGTATTTTTGTCAACTACTTAAATGTACAAAAGACTACCCGTCAAAAATTACCATTTGGTATTGCTCAGATAGGTAAAGCATTTCGCAATGAGATTGTAGCCAGACAGTTTATCTTCCGGATGCGCGAATTTGAACAAATGGAAATGCAATATTTCATCAAACCGGGGACAGAAATGGACTGGTATGCCTATTGGAAAGAAAAGCGAATGAATTGGCATTTAGCACTAGGTATACCTGCTAATCTATTCCGCTTTCATGATCACGACAATCTAGCTCATTATGCCAATGCAGCAGTTGATATTCAATTTAAATTTCCGTTTGGATTTAAAGAACTGGAAGGTATCCATTCGAGAACAGATTATGATCTGAGCGAACATCAAAAACTAAGTGGCAAAAAATTACAATTCTTCGATCCGGATCTAAATGAAAACTACGTTCCTTATGTATTGGAAACATCTATAGGAGTGGATCGAATGTTTCTCGCAACGCTTAGTAATGCCTTGAAAGAAGAAACGGTTCCTGATGCAGAAGGAAAAGAATCTACTCGGACTGTATTAAAAATTCACCCGGCACTATCCCCGGTAAAATGCGCAGTACTTCCTCTTTTAAAAAATAAAGAATCACTGACTAACGCAGCTACGGATATCTTTAATCAAATAAAATTTGATTTCAATACTCAGTACGATGAGAAAGATGCGATTGGTCGACGGTATCGACGACAGGATGCCATCGGAACACCTTATTGTATAACGATCGATTTTCAAACCTTGGAAGATCAAACCGTGACTATTCGCGAAAGAGATTCTTTAGAACAAAAAAGAATCCTTATTAAGGAAATTTCTGCGGAAGTAGCTGAGAAAATCTCGATTGGCAAACTTTTGGAAAAAATATAAATCTGAAGTACAAGAATTCGTCTATTCATGTAGCTGATATTCATTCATGTGTTTCACAGATAACCGCATACACTCATACACAATGATGGACTGCAAATGTAGTAAGTAGAACGCTTGGTTTTCTGAGGTAAAGATAATCCTGGAATAGCAAACTTTAAAAGAAAAACACTTGACCTAAACTATCAAAATTAGAAATCATGTATCCTACCTATGCTTAAAGCTTACTCAATAGCGCTCCGACAATCTGAGTTATGAATTGCCTAAACCACGATTTCCTCTATAAGAACAGTCGACTTTTTGGATAAAAACTAAATTCCCGATGAAAGTTTACCGAGCACCATAAAAAGAGACGTAATCCAATCGTACCTCCTAAGTTGATCAGAAATCAACTACCGACCAATTATATTGTATCTTCGCCCCTTAATTAAACATAAAATTTATTGAGCTCCTCTTTTCAAGACTTAAACATAGCAGAATCGACCAAGCAAGCTTTGGCGGAGATGCAGATCTTCATTCCTACTGAAATTCAAGCTAAAAGTATCCCTATTCTGCTTGAACAAGATGTTGACTTTATTGGATTAGCCCAAACAGGTACGGGAAAGACCGCTGCTTTTGGAGTGCCTCTGATTGAGAAAATGACACCATTTCAGAAGCATATTGGCGCACTAATCATTGTACCTACCAGGGAATTATGTTTGCAGATAGCCGAACAACTTCGGCAAATAGCGGTTAACCATAAGGGGTTAACGGTTACATCAGTGTATGGAGGAGCCCCTATCACCAATCAAATTAAAGCCATAAAGAAATTACCTTCCATTGTAGTTGCTACACCTGGAAGATTGATAGATTTGATTTCGCGAAAAGTCATTAAACTACATACTATTGAATATGTGGTGCTTGATGAAGCGGATGAAATGCTCAATATGGGATTTCAAGAAGATATTGATAAGATATTAGCTGCTATCAAAAATGAACGACGGATCTGGCTTTTTTCTGCAACCATGCCACATCCTATACGTAAGATTATTGATACCTATATGATCGACCCCACAGAAGTGTCGGTAATTGGAGCTCAAAGGGTTAACAAAGATATTGAACATCAATACATAGTTATTCAAGCCTCCAATAAATCCTTAGCATTAATGGCCATCTTAAATAACGAACCTGATTTTTATGGGATCGTTTTCTGCAGGACTAAAAGGCTTACGCAGGAATTATCAGATTTATTGAATGACTATGGATTTGCTTCTGACGCTTTACATGGGGATATGTCTCAAGCACAGCGAGAGCGAGTGATGGCAGCCTTTAGAAAACGCAAAACCAAATTGATCGTAGCTACAGATGTAGCAGCCCGAGGTATTGATGTTGATGATTTGACACATATTATTCATTATAATCTTCCTGATGATCTATCCTATTACACTCATCGAAGCGGTCGTACTGCCAGAGCCGGGAAAAAAGGTATATCGCTAGCACTTACCACACGCGGCGAAAACAGAAAAATCCAAATAATTCAAAAGTCGCTCAAGATTTCCATAAAAAAAATTGAACTACCTTCACTGGAATCTATTCAGCACAAACAAGTAAAAGATTGGGCTGAGAAATTAATGCAAATTGATGGATCGCATATATCGGATGAGTTAATAGATGCTGCATTAGACGCATTTGATGAAATAGATGGAGTAGAATTATTGACCAAGCTTATTGCTCAGCTAGTGACAAAAGATAACTCTTTACAACTAGAGAGCTCTTATGAATCTAATAATGGTGATTATGTCAAGTTATTTGTCAACATTGGCAAGAATGATCAGTATAGTAAAAAAGAGTTGGTAGAATTGTTGTTAAAAAACAGCTCGCTTAGAAAAAAGGAAATCGGATCAATCGATATGAGTCGCCGTCATGCTATTGTACGAATTGATCAATCCGTAGCGCATAAAACCATCCGGCAACTTAAAGGAATGAAAGTTAAAGGAAGAAAAATCCAAGTCCGAGAAGACCGGAAATAGAATCCAGACCGCTGCGCTAAGAGATTTGAGAAGAGAGATCGCTGCGCTGTGAGACACAAGGCATGAGGGCTTCATGGCTTCAAATTTACTACTTCTAACATCTGTTTTCTATCCAATCAAACCTTTTGTAAACATTCCAAAAAAATCGTCAATCGCAAATCATAGCATCTTTGACTTCAAGATTATTTACACCTGGTTCCGAGCTCTGACATAAGTAATCTGATAACTGTTTATTGTCCTTTTTCTTTTTTGTAATTCTGACATCTTTATTTCTGTCTTCTGACCTCCATCACATATTTGGACCAAACAAAACTTCTCCAAAGTATATGCTCTTCTCAAAATATTTAGGAGATTCTCCGCTGATGAGCAGTTCAGCATTTTCGATCGATAATACCACAAATTGGGCAAATTTTAGAATTTTTCCCAGGATTCAATCTTTTTCATCAGATAACTGGTACCCTAGTATTTATCTTGGGAAAGTAAGAATCAAACTGACAATACTAAAGACAAATAAAATCACTGTTATAATAAAATGGGCTGGAATTTTCTTTTCAATCATTTCAACTGATTTCTATCAAAAATACATTTTACTTAAATCGAATAAAACACGAATTAGTAATCTGATAGGTTTAATGTATAAACAGTACGAGTGAGCCATTTAATACCCTAAAAGATTTACTGGAAAAATGCATCCTGGAAGGATTCAGTCATTTATTGCGGATATATATTAGTTAAACGAAAATTATCTTTGTAGTTATATATTGAGCGCCATTTTATTGGTTTCTATTGATCCTATTGGTCTTTGAGATCGCTGATCACAAATAGTACAAATTTAGGCAATTAGCTGCCCGATGGTTGTTATTATGGTAAGCTTGAGAGTCCTTTCTAGATATCCAAATTCAGATTAAGTATCTCCTTAAATTACTTAACTTAAATATTTTGCTACAATAGGCACTCTTCGGCCCATTCCGAAAGACTTTGAGGACACCCTTATTACCGGAGCCGTCTGATATCTCTTAAACTCATTTATGTTGACCAGCCGTAATATCCTCAAAACCAATTCTTCTTCAAATCCTTGACTTATAATTTCACGAGGTCCTTGTTGCTTTTCGATATATTGATAAAGTATCGGATCAAGCACTTCATATGGAGGTAGGCTATCCGAATCTTTCTGGTCGTGACGTAACTCGGCAGACGGAGGTTTGGTAATTATATTTTGGGGAATAATTTCTTGATCTCGATTAATATAATTAGCTACTTCAAAAACCTCCATTTTATACACATCGCCAATTACGGAAAGGCCCCCGCACATGTCACCATATAAGGTGCCATAACCCACCGCCATTTCGCTTTTATTGGAAGTATTGAGTACGATATGCCCAAACTTATTTGACAAGGCCATTAATAACATCCCTCTTATCCTAGCTTGAATATTTTCTTCCGTAACGTCAAAAGGCAGATCCCCGAATAGGGGTTTTAAGACCTCTAAATACTCATGGTACAATTGCGCAATGTTAATGATATCATATTTGATACCTAAATGCTGGGCCAATTGAATTGAATCATCCACCGAATGATCTGAGGAGAAATGACTAGGCATAAGCAACACATGAATGTTATCAGCACCTAAGGCTTCTGCAGCCAATACAGTTGTTACCGCAGAATCGATACCTCCGGATAATCCCACTGCTGCCTTCGTAAATTCAAGTTTACCAAAATAATCTTTAATACCCTGAACGATTCCCCGGTATATCAATGGAATTTTTTCTTTGTGCTGAACATTTGATATCCCTCCTTGCATTACATGCTTGAGGTCATAATACTTCATACATTCTTCAAAGTAGGGTAATTCATCATAAACCATTCCGGTGGGAGAAAATACCAATGAGCCTCCATCAAATAATATTTCAGTTTGAGCACCAGAATGATTGACATAAAATAAGGGAAGCTGATATCGTTTTACATTTTCTTTTAATACTCTTATACGACTATGAGCGTGATCATACGCAAACGGTGAAGCCGAAACATTCACCATAAAGTCCGGATGTTGATCCATTAATTCATCCATAGGACATATGGTATAAAGGGGATTTTCATTTCCTAAATTCCAAAGATCCTCACAAATAGTTAGTGCAATTTTATACCCCTTAAACTTTACTACGTTAAATGATGTCGCCGGTTCAAAATACCGATATTCATCAAAAATATCGTAGGTGGGAAGTAGTGCTTTATTTGCATGTGCTTGTATTTTTCCATCGTAGAGTAAGAAAGCTGAATTGAATAGATCTTTCCCTTCAATGACCGGATTAACCGAAGGTGACCCAACAATCACTCCAATTCCCCAGGCAGCTTCCGCTAGTTTATGCACACTCTGATTGCACTTATCTATAAAATCGTCAAACTCCAAAAAATCTCGGGGAGGATAACCACAAGTAGCTAATTCACTGAAACAAATCAAATCAGCGCCATGGGTCTTGGCCTCCTGAATTGCTTTTAGCATTTTTTGGGTGTTCAGCTCAAAATTTCCAATGTGGAAATTTAATTGAGCAACGCATATAGTTAGACTCATTTATTTGTAAATTCTGCTCGCAAAAATACATTTTTTTTGTGGTGGTATCCTTCAAAATATGGATCTGTAAAAGATGCCAATAACTCTTCAGAATATCAAATGGTGAAACTCTATAATATTTCGTATTTTGTCGACTTCCAATATTATTGATATAACCGATTTTAATAGATGTCTTCATTTGTAGTATCAGCTAGAAAATACCGACCGCTAAAGTTTGAAGATGTAGTGGGTCAGGACCATGTAATTCAAACGCTTAAAAATGCGATCCTCAAAGATAAGCTGGCCCATGCATTTCTATTTTGTGGTCCCAGAGGTGTAGGTAAAACCTCTTGTGCCAGGATTTTGGCAAAAACTATTAATTGTACCAATCGTAATAATTCTGGTGAAGCCTGCAACGCTTGTGACAACTGCAAGACGTATATAGAACAACAAACATTTAATATTATTGAACTGGACGCTGCTTCTTACAATAGTGTTGATCATATCAGAACTTTGAACGATCAAGTTAGATTCCAGCCACAACAGGGTCAATACAAAGTATTTATTATCGATGAGGTGCATATGCTGTCTCAATCAGCTTTCAATGCATTTCTTAAAACGTTGGAGGAGCCTCCACCTTATGCCGTATTTATCCTAGCCACTACCGAAAAACACAAAATTCTGCCTACCATTCTGTCCCGGTGTCAGATATTTGATTTTAAAAGGATTCCCGTGCCACAGATTGTAAACCACCTAAAAAATATTGCAGGCCAGGAGCATATAATCGCTGAAGACGAAGCACTGCATATAATTGCACAAAAATCGGATGGGTCACTGAGAGATTCACTCTCCATTTTCGATCGCTTAATCAGTTTTACGGATGGATCCCTTAGTTATCAAGAAGTAATCAACAACCTCAACGTGTTGGATTACGATTATTATTTTAAAATTGTAGAATCTTGTCTTTTAGAAGACTTTAGTAATACGTTTGTATTATTTGATTCAATTATAAAAAATGGATTTGAACCAGACAACTTCCTGCTAGGGTTAGGAGAACATTTAAGGTTGCTGTTGTTGTGCAAAGATCAAAGAACTTATCCACTTTTGGAGATAAGTAAAAGTCTATTAAAAAAATATCATGAACAGTCAAATTTGGCGCCATTATCTTTTTTACTGACCGCTTTACAAATTATCAATGAATGTGATATTCATTATCTCCGGGCCAAAAATAAAAGGCTTCATGTGGAAATGGCGCTTTTAAAGGTGAATCATATTCATAAAGTAGTTTCAAAAGAAATAACTGGATCTCCTTCCAACCTAGAAAAAAAAACCGCTGACGAACCAGATTTAGAAGAGGTGGCACATATCTTTGATTTAGAGGAACCTAAAGAAAAACTAAAGCCACTTACAATCCCTGCAGATGAAGTCCACCCTAGTTTAACATCCATTGAAGTTGTTCCAGTGCACAAACCTAAGTTTGAAGAAAAATCCCCAGAAACTGTCTCCCAGCCGATGGATCGTGTAAAAGAAGCGCCAAATACTCAACACGATTCACCTAAAAGTGTTGATGCTACCAGTAACCTTAAGACTGGAAGTAAAATACCTAAATTAGGTAGTCTGGCAAGCATTCAATCAAATATATTAAAGAATGGAAACGAAAAGAAAAACAAAATCCCATTTGATCATGAAAATATTCAAAATCTATGGGATGAATATACCTCCAACGTATCATCAAAATCACTGAAAAAAGTTTTAAATGATGTGGAGTTACAAATAGGAAATAAACGAATAACCGCTATTGTAGGAACGCAATTTGCTAAAGGAGTCATTGTCCAAGAATCATCTTTAATCGAACACCTAAGATACAAGACATCGCTTAATGATATCCAGATGGTGATAGAAGTTGATCCGAATAGAGCACCGGAGGATTTAATGGGAGGGAGTCGAATCATGACCAACAAAGAGAAGTATGAATTAATGTGTGAGTCAAACCCATTGGTGGAAAAAATGAAAGATACTTTCCAGCTTAAAGTAGATCATTCGGTGTAATATAATGACATAAATGCAAGCTGATCGTTTTTAAAGTATATTGTTTTGCCAATCTACAAACCAAGCTTTTATAAATGAAAGATCAATCTTTATGGTATCTTGAAAATATCGACCTAAATGGTATTTTCTGCCCTAAAAAATTAGGAAATGTTCACGAAACTCATACGCAAAAGAAGTTCAAAAAAGGTGAATATATATACCTTCCTGAGGAAAAGGCTGATAAAATTTATTTCCTCACAGCGGGTAGTGTAAAAATTGGCACCTATGGCGATTCTGGAAAAGAAATTACCAAGGCCATTTTAGGAGCCGGAGAAGTATTTGGAGAACTCTCATTAGTAGGTCAAGATAAAAGAAGAGATTTTGCCTTTGCTATGGAAGATACTTACGCGTGTGAAGTAGGTAGGCATGAAATGAAATCTTTAATGAGAGATCATAATGGTCTCGAATACTTTATCATGAAAATACTTGGATCGCGTCTACTGCAGATGGAACAAAGATTGGAATCTATGGTATTTAGAGATTCACGGAGCAGAATTATTGATTTTCTTTTAGAACTGGTAGAAAAGAAAGGACAGCGTGTGGGCTTCGAACATGTAGTGAGAAAATTTATTACCCATCAGGAAATCGCTAACCTTACCGCTACTTCCAGACAAACGGTTACTACTGTACTCAATGAACTGAGGAATAAAAACCTACTTACTTTTAACCGCAGAAGATTATTAATTCGGGATCTGGATAAATTAGCCATTGAAGCTAATTGATTATTATGTACAAGCTTGTCCTAAAACCTCTTTTGTTTTTAATGCCTCCTGAAAGAGCCCATCATTTTGCGTTGAGCTGTCTCAGATTTGTTCTTTTTTTACCCGGTGGTAAATGGTTGATTAAGAACCTATATACGGTCCGGTCTGCACCAGTAGAATTTTTTGGTCTTATGTTTCCCAATCCGGTTGGGTTGGCAGCAGGCTTTGATAAAGATGGACGCTATCTGGACCTTTTACCGTATCTCGGTTTTGGGTTTATTGAACTCGGAACCGTGACGCCCATTGCCCAGCCAGGAAATCCAAAACCAAGGCTTTTCAGATTAGCCAAGGATGAAGCGTTGATAAACCGAATGGGTTTTAACAATGAAGGGGTGGACGCTCTTGTCGAAAGATTAAAAAGAAATAAAATACCAATAATCGTAGGCGGTAATATCGGGAAAAATAAATTTACACCTAATGATCAAGCTGTGAAGGATTATCTTATTTGTTTCAATAAACTTTTTGATCATGTGGATTACTTTGTGGTAAATGTAAGCTCACCCAATACGCCTGGATTGAGAGCACTTCAAGAGAAAGAACCCCTCACCAAAATATTAATAGCTTTGCAAGTAGCAAATAATTTGAAGCCTGAGGCTAAACCGATCTTACTTAAAATTGCACCTGATCTAAACAAAGAACAATTACAGGATATTGTCGAAATCATAAAAAATACTAAACTAGCCGGTATCGTTGCAACGAATACCACTATATCCAGGGAAAATCTTTCTACTGATTCTCTAACCATAAATGAAATTGGCCCTGGTGGATTGAGTGGCAAACCTTTAACAGATGCATCAAATCAAGTTATAAACTATTTGTATTCTAGTACAAAAGGCGAAGTTCCAATTATCGGAGTGGGTGGAATACACAATGTTCCATCGGGTATTTCAAAAATAAAAGCCGGTGCCGTCCTGATTCAAATATATTCTGGGTTTATTTATCAAGGCCCCTCGTTTGTCAAGCGACTGGTCAAAGCCATCTCAAATTAATAACTGGATTACCCATTGACCTTCCACATTATAATCAGGCTAGAACCCAATCATTGGCACTTTTTTTGCAGCGCATTTAATTACTCAGTGAAGCCGCGATTAAAAATATTCTGAGAGCAGCGATATGTCAAAACAGAACTGGATTAAAGAAGAAAGGAAAATTAATATAAGCGATGTAAGAGTTTGGCTATTAGTAGCTATGATCATAGCATTGTTATGTACCCTTTATATAAGCTTCCCTAAATAAGCAGGATTAGTCTACTATTTTCAGGCTTAAATCTAATATTCCGGCAGAATGCGTTAGAGCACCAGAAGAAATAAAATCAACCCCTGTATCAGCGACATCTCTAATTGAATACAAGTCAACTCCACCAGAAGCTTCCGTCTCAAATTGATTATTAATTATGGCTACAGCCTCTTTTAGCAAGGGTAATTCGAAATTATCAAGCATGATTCGCGTAACACCTCCATGCTCTAATACCTCATATAGTTCAACTAAATTTTTCACTTCAATAGTGATCCCAAGATCCAAGCCATTAGTTTCTAGATAATTATTGACCTGACTAATTGCTTGTTTAATACTCCCGCAAGCCTTAATATGATTATCCTTAATCATAATCCAGTCATATAGACCATCGCGATAATTTTGACATCCTCCAATCTTTACAGCCCATTTCTCCAAAAACCTAATCAAAGGGGTAGTTTTGCGGGTATCAAGAATTGTAACCGGCTTATGTTCTACTTCCGTTGCAAATCTGTTCGCTAAAGTAGCTATACCACTCATACGTTGCATACAATTTAGAACTAGTCGCTCAGCAATTAAAAAATTTTGAGTATTTGCTGTGACTTTAAATACAATATCTCCTTCCGCCACTACGCCGCCATCTTTAATTCTTATTATAACCGATGATGTTGGATCAACTCGTTCAAATATATAGTTAGCCAGTTCTACTCCGGCAATTACACCTACGTCCTTGACGATAAGGTTGGCGGTTGATCGATCACTAGGATCGATGCATGCCTTCGAGGTGTGATCGCCTTCCCCTACATCTTCTTTAATAGCCGCATCAATGAAAGCATTCAGCCATGCTCTTTGTTTATCATTCATTATATAAAAAGTTGATTTCGTGCAAAAATGAGGAATTTAAAACAATATTCCCAACCTTAGAGATAATCCGGAAATAGAAGCTTTAGAATCTTCCTTACTAGTTTGGACCAAGTCATCTGTAAAATCGTTTGGTGTCCCCGAATCGTTAATGGTTTTTTCTGTTATGCCTGCATTTTTTGTAATATCCGTCAAAGTACTGTTGTAATAAATTCCAAAGATCAATGAATTATTCATACTTATGCTGTATTCAACACCAGCACCAAATCCCCATGACAAATGATAAATTGTGACATCGCCGGAAATGTTTTCCCGTTCCAGTTTAGAGATACCTATTCCGTCAATATCCCCTCTAGCTTGGGTGCGAAGACCCCAAGTAAGTATAGGTGCCTCAATGTAATATTTAATATAGCCAAATTCTTTAGTCCGCATTCGCAAGGATATTGGGATTTCTAAGTATTGAAGGCTATATTTAATGTCTACGTCATCTGGGAGTGGCTTGGTGCCGCTATTAAACAAATGGTCACTAAGTTCTGATTTTGGCAATAAGTTCCCTCCTATATCATGCCTCAATGTTCCACCCTTATTGAAGGATAGACCCAATCCAATATCTACAGAAAAGGTTTCAGAAAGTACTATGTCTCCTAATAAGCCCAAATGGATACCCAAATTTGTGCCATTGCTATTGATTAAATTATTATTGGTACGAATCCAGCTGAAAGTAGGTGTAACTTGAACTCCCAATCTGAAGTCTTCAATTTGACCAAAAACAGGTTGAAAACTCAACAACAACAAAGACGCGAATAAAATATTTTTCATCCAAGATGGTTTATATTTATATCTAATTACAGAATTTCAAAGTGAAATAGTTTTACCCTGATAAATTATGTAACGTTTTAAATTGTAAGTATGCCAAGATTGCTGATCATTTTATGCTGCTATTTAATATTTTTTTCACAATGTAAGAATGATCAAAATCAATCTCCTGATGTTTCTACTATTGAATTGAATGGAGACGTAATTAGGTTTGATCAAGCATTAAGCCATCTGGATACCACACAAATTGTGCAATCTCTACTTGAATTCTGGCCGAAACACCAAAGGTTTAACGATATCTATTTTAAAAATATTTTAGGTATAAACTCTGATAGCATTCCCATTATCGCTGAAATAACTAAAAATCTAATAACCCATTCTACGAATCAATATATTCAACAGATAGTAGATAGTATTTATCCTGGTCTTGAGGTGTTTGAACCCTTGAAACAAAGCTTAAAATTACTAAAACATTATCTACCAGGTTGGAAAGATCCAAATATTTATACTTTTATTTCTGAGTTTGGATTAGCCAACTTTATTTTCAACGATGGAGAAAGGGATGGTTTAGGGGTTGGACTAGATTTTTTTCTGGGAAATCGAATTCCTTATAAACAAATAGATCCCAGCAATCCATCATTTTCCGAATACCTCGCCAGAACTTTCAACAAAGAGCATTTAACAACTAAGGCACTGAGAACAATATTAGATGATATCGTCAAAGCTCCTACACAAAATCAAATCCTGGATCCTATGATTCATGAGGGAAAAATTTTATATGCAATATCAAAGTTAGTTCCCGATACGCCTGATTCTATAATCCATGAGTATACCGATCGGCAAATGCTATGGTGTGAAGAAAATGAATATGAAATCTGGGCTTTCCTTATTGAAGAAAATATTCTTTATTCAAATGATTTTAGGAAGTACAACAAATTGATAAATCCTAGTCCTACATCCCCGGGAATGCCAAAAGAATCTCCAGGCCGGACAGCAAATTATTGCGGATTCCAAATTGTATCTGCTTATATGGATCAAACGAAAGTACCTTGGCATACACTATTCGAAACTGACGCAAAAACAATCTTGTCTAAATCAAAATATAAGCCAAAAAGAAAAGCTTGATATTGGCCTAAAATTTGCTGCCAGATAATTATATACCGTTAACTTTGTTTTGTCAAAATATTGAATTCATGAACAGAGCGATTCCTTTAGTAGATCTCGATCAGTATATAAGTGGAACTTCTTCACAAGACAAAAATTCATTTGTAAAAAACCTTGGTGAAGCATTCCATGACGTAGGTTTTGTCGGTGTAATAAATCATGGAGTTCCAAAGCAATTAGTTGATGAGTTTTATGCGGAAGCAAAAAGATTTTTTGCATTGCCTGTTGAAATAAAAAGGAAATATGAAATCCC
>JAHEJC010000163.1 GCA_024639065.1 Lewinellaceae bacterium
AAAAGAAGCTCAGCAAGATGTATTCCACATACATTTTCATATTGTTCCAAGACACCTGGGCGATGGTCAAAACATTCATTGGGAGACGCATCCTGAAATGCGTGATAAGTTCGATCAAATGGTGAAAAAGATTATTTGAAACCATCAATTTATCAAACCCTATTTACTCCTTCTTGAATCCTTGTAAATGAAATAGAAAGTTTTAGAAGAAATAAATAGAAACCATAATTACTAAGGGTATAGATTCTTTTATCTGTAATATTTTCTTTTGAAATTATTTTATTTGAACAATTGTTAATTCTATCAAAATAGACGATGGATTCATTCATTCCTTTGATCTCAGGTAAATAAAAAATTTGGGTAACTTCCTGTTTTTTAATTGCTGCAATATGATTTTGAATTCTGTCCTTGTCTATATCTGAATTAACTAGCAATCCGATATATTTATTAAGATTTATGATTGGTGCATATGTAATCCTCGTAGGAGCAAGCCTCTTATTGTTTATATCTAAATCACAAGTGTTGGAGGTAATGATGCAATTTGAATATTGGATAGTCTTATTTGGCAGGTCTATTACAGGTAAATCACGAAATCCATCACCTTGAAAAATATAGTTTTCATCTCTTAAATGCTGCGAATAAAATCTTGAGTTTAGATTATCAGGAAAATCTTCAAGACATTTTAACAGTTCTCTTTGATCTTTTGGTGATAGGTATTTAGGAAGAAATTGTTCAATTGATTTTTTAATATCCATTATAAGATTTGGAGAAAATTGTTATCAACAATTTGCTTAATATCTCCATCAATGTCATGTTGAGATTTAATTAAGTTTTCTCCAAAGGCAATCATTCCAGAATTAATAGAAGTTAAATTAGGGCCTTTAAATACGCTAGATAAGTTAAGCTCTTTTGTTAGAAAATAATAAAAAATAGCTCTGTACTTATTCCTGTTACTCCTACCAATCTTCTCAATTGCGTTGGCAATGGCTTTGTCTTGCTTAACCTCGTCTGTTACACCCAATTTCTTACTAATGAAATTTTTCTTTACTCTAGCAAGTTCTTCTTTGTCTCCACTGGATATTGTGGAAGCATCCTTTTTATAGAGAGAAGGGCCACAAGCTTTGGCCACATTCCTTAGTAATTCCATGTCAGGTCTTTTAATACCCAATTTTGATTTCATATTCTTTTCGTACAAACTCATACATTCTTCAAATTTACTCATTGCTATGATTTTAATAAGAAACAATAAAACCCATAAAATCGTTTAATATTACAAATTTTAAACTTCTATCGATTGATGAACATTAGCAAGATAAATAAATGATGATAAATTTATTCTTTGAAGCCAGAACAATTATTTTGTGGTTGATATAATCGTATGCAATAAAAAAATACCAATGGAACAGCGGCTCACCATTATTTCTTTAGGCGTTTCGGATTTAACCATTTCTTCTAAATTTTACGAATCTAATTTTGGGTGGGAAAGAAGCGCTGCCAGTAATGATGATATTCGATTTTATCAATTGAACGGCATTCTCTTTTCTCTGTATCCTGTTTCTAAACTAGGGGAAGATGCTGGTATATCTATCCCTGCAGACAAAGGATATCGACCACTAACCATAGCACATAATACAAGAAGTGAAAAAGAGGTGGACGATTTAATAACCGATTTACGCATAAAAGGTGTTAAAATCGTTAAAGAGCCACAAAAAGTATTTTGGGGTGGCTATAGCAGCTATGTAGCTGATCCGGATGGGTTTTTATGGGAAATCGCCTTTAATCCATTTTTGCCTATGGATGAAAGGGGCAATACTTTGCAACACGAATAGAAATCCATTCGTAAAATAAAAATATATGAATTTAGCGCTCGAATCTCTGTTTGAATATGGACATCAGGCTAATCAAGAATTGATTGATATTTTGATAGTCAATCAAGTAAAAGCTTCGGATAAATCCATCGAGTTAATGAGCCACATCATCAATGCAGAACACATTTGGATAAGTCGCATGCTGAACAAAAAAGCAACATTTGATGTATGGCAAATTCATACAATGTCTAATCTAAAAGTGTATGATAAGCAAAACTATCAAACGCTCTTGTCCATCCTGTCCAATAATAATGGAAAAGAACTGGTAAATTATAAAACAACAGAAGGTGAAACGCATCAAAATCTATTGAAAGATATTCTTTTTCATCTAGTAAATCATGGCACTTATCATCGTGGACAAATAGCTGCTGAATGCCGCGCATGTAACATAGATCCATTAGTATCCGACTTTATTTTTTATAAAAGGAATTGAAATTCATAGTTTCTTTACTTTATTTCAATAATTAGCACTCAATATGTGGTTTCATTCAAATACCTCACCATTTATATATTTCATCTTATTTTTTACACTTCTCTCAGCTTGCCGATCAGCAGATGATAGCGATTTAATGAAAAATCTTGAATTTACCTCTTTTCAAGAGGATGTGAATTTTTTAAAACAGTTCACAGATATCGTGCTACTGGAAGATCCAGGTGGCCTCAGTATGATTGCAGTTTCCGGACAACTTCAGGCCAGAGTTATGACCAGCACATCAAATGGTTTACAAGGACGGAGCTACGGTTGGATAAATCGACCTCTTTTTGAATCTAAAAAGATCCTTGAGCACATCAATCCATATGGTGGAGAAGAACGAATTTGGTTGGGTCCTGAAGGTGGTCAATTTTCAATATTCTTTAAATCCGGCGACTCATTTAATCTTGAAAATTGGCAGACTCCTCCCTTATTGGATACCGAACCATTTCAGATGGTTTACAAAACAAAAAACGAAGTCTGCTATCGAAAGACTGCATCCATAACGAACTACCATAGTTTCACTTTTGACTTTGAAATTGAGCGTATCGTTAAGATCTTTTCCAAGGAAGAAATTTTAAAGGCCTTTCAATTATCGCCTAATGAAGAATTGAAGCTAGTGGGATATAAGTCAGATAATAAAGTTACCAATAATAGTAATGTTGCCTGGGAGAAGCAAAATGGATTGCTCTCTATTTGGCTATTAGGTATGTTTAACCCTTCAGATAAAACGACGGTTATTATGCCATTCTATGCTGGTTCCGAAGAAGAACTTGGACCAATAGTAAATGATGAATACTTTGGTCGGGTTCCTAAGAATAGATTGAAAATTGAAGACGGAGTCGTTTTTTTTAAGGGAGATGGAAAGCAGCGAGGTAAAATTGGCCTTTCTCCTCTAAGGGCTAAGCCGATCCTTGGATCGTATGATGCAGAGCACAATATTCTTACGATTATTAAGTACAATCAACCTAAAGGAATTTTAGACTATGTCAACTCCCTTTGGAAAATTCAGGACCAACCTTTTTTTGGAGATGTTACCAACTCTTATAATGATGGACCTCCTCAACCTGGAGCTAAGCCGTTGGGCCCATTTTATGAATTGGAAACTTCCTCTCCTGCGCTCGCATTGGGACCAGGTGAAAGCAATTTACATATTCAGTTAACTGCGCACTTTGAAGGAGCAGAACCAATACTGGATAAAATTGCTCAGCAAGTTTTAGGTGTATCCATAAATGAAATTAATGCGGCTTTTTAATCGTGCTGTTTGATTTGGTCATATTCTAGTAAGCTGAAAAGAATTTTGTAATTTTATTTTATGAGACTTATTTACGTTGGATTTCTTTTTATAATTAGCTTTTTAAGCCAAAATTTATTTGCCCAAAATGACCTGCTCATTGAAGCTGAAAACTTTCTACAAAAAGGTGGGTGGGTTGTTGATCCTCAGTTTGTAGAACAAATGGGTTCGCCCTATTTATTGGCTCATGGTATGGGTGAACCTGTCGAGAATGCCTTAACGGAGATGCTTATTTCTCAAGCCGGAGCCTACCATGTTTGGGCCAGGACTAAGAACTGGGTTCCTGGTAATTGGGATCCACCAGGCCAATTTCAAATTCTTGTTAATGGCAAAGCGCTTGACAAGAAACTGGGGATGACACCAGGATGGGGATGGGAATATGCAGGATCTGTTAACGTTGGTTCCGGCAGAAATCGCATTGAGTTAAGAGACTTAACTGGTTTTAATGGGCGCTGTGATGCCATTTATCTAAATCAAACTAGCAACCAGCCACCTCCAAATGGGAATGAGCTGATTGCCTGGAGAAAAACTAAAAAATCAGAAAGTATAGCACCAGAGGTGATCAAAAAATTTGATTTAGTGGTTACCGGTGGTGGATTAGCAGGTTGTGCAGCAGCAATAGCGGCGGCTGAAGAAGGACTCAGCGTGGCTTTGATTCATGATCGCCCGGTGCTAGGAGGAAATGCAAGTAGTGAAATCAGAGTGCATACTTTAGGCATATATGGTAAGTTTGAGCGGATCCTGAAATTAATTGACACAGAACATTATCCTAATGGGTCTTCCGATGCCTTGTATGATCAGGAGAAAAGGGATCGAAATATGAAAGCTATTTCCAATATAGACTTATATCTAAATTGGAGGGCCTACGATGCCTATGCTGAAAATGACTTAATCAGGCATGTAGATGCACGGCATACTTCATCAGGAGAAAGAATTCGTTTTGAAGCACCGCTTTATGTCGATGCAACTGGAGATGGTTGGATTGGTTATTGGGCGGGTGCTGAGTTTTCTTATGGCCGCGAGAGCGTATATAAATATGGAGAAGCATGGGACGAATGGGGAGAACTTTGGAGCCCTGAGGAAGCTGATAATTTTGTAATGGGTTCGTCCGTGCTTTGGCAAACTCATCAGGCCGATCAGGTAGTTAATTTTCCGGAAGTTCCCTGGGCAAAGGATGTAGCAGAAGATCATGTAGCGATAGCTGGTGAGTGGTATTGGGAATTTTCCAGAAATGATTTGCACCAAGTCGATGATGCTGAAGAAATTAGAGATCATATGCATCGAGCCATTTATGGATCTTTTGCTAATGCAAAGAAAGATCCATTGAATAGTCATTATAAGATTAACTGGGTCTCTTATTTGGTTGGTAAACGCGAATCCAGACGATTGGTTGGTGATCATATATTTACTTTTAAAGATGTTACAGAACTCCGTAAATTTTCTGATTCCGTGGTCGTAGAGAAGCGGGAAATAGATGTTCATTTTCAACAAAACCTGGAAGATGAAACCAAACCTGACTTTCTTTCAAAGGCTTTGTTTTATAAAACACCTCATTATTATATTCCCTATCGCAGCTTATATTCCAGAAATATAAATAATCTATTTATGGCAGGAAGGTGTTTCAGTTGTTCGCATGTTGGATTAGGTGGTCCTAGAGTCATGCGCACCACTGGACAAATGGGTGCTGCTGTGGGTTTTGCCGCCTCTTTGTGCAAGAAATATCAAGTCAATCCACGGGCTATTTATACAAACCATCTCCAGGAATATATGGACCTTATCTTACAACAGCAATGGCGAAATGGAACCTTTTAGTTTACGCATTGCTCCTGAGTCAAATCACCTCAGAAGATAGTACATTAAATGACCATAACCTTCTCCATTTTGCCATGGAAAATGAACTAGGATTGGTAGCGAGTGAAAAATATGTACTTGATCTATATTCGAAGGATTCAACTTTTCGGCATAAAATATTTCTTCTTTCGGATTCAATAAATAATCCTTTGCTTTATTATGCGTTGATCAAGACACCTGTCTGTATTGATGAAATATGCAAGCCACTGCATGTTAAAATTTATTGGAATTTACTGGGAAATTATGCAGGCTTTGGGTTGTATAATGATGAAGCTTTGTCAAAATTTGATCATGAATATTTTGATAAAGATGATTATCAAAAAATGCATAATCTTTTGCTGAATGAAAAGTCTATTTTGAGACAAAGAAAACTTGAGGATTTGTATGACAAATCCAAAAAACGTAAGGAGCAGGTCACCTATAAGGGGGTGGAGGTGGATGCCATTACAGGGGCAACAAAAAAAGAAATTAAAGAAAGCGTTGTTGAAGGAGCACTCTATTCTTGCTACACCCTCTGGCACCTGGTACATGGACAGGCTTACCTAAAAATGCAACAGCATTTAGAGAATATCTATTCTATCGAACTATCAACGGCTTGGTTATATTCCCCTTATGCAGATTATCAATTATTTGCCTTAAAAAACTTGGAAACATCAAGTTATAAGCTTCATCAAAATCGGATCATAGATTTAGTAAAAATTACAAAACCTTCCATTAGAACCTATATTTTAAAAAAAATCCCTGCCGACTTCTGGCAAGAGCAAGCCATAGCTGAAAAGCTATTTCAACTATTTCCGGCAATTGACGTGAACACCAGGACCATTCTGATACAGAAAATAGAAAAAGCGCACGATTCGGCTTTTGAACAATTATCTCATCAGTTAACTAACATGTCTAAAAACCAATTAAGCATGTATCTCACTAAACTTGGGAGGAGTCCGGAAAAAATGAATAAAGTATTGTTGGAAAATTTAGTCAAAGCTTCATTAAATATGGATTACCAGTATAGTTATCTGATCAAAGATTATTTGACTACTAATCAATGACATAGAAATTTCTGAATTCATTCCACTTTACATTTATTTCTTCTTCAAACTGTTCACTAAACCAATTTGGTGCTTCGAGCTTTCTTATGATATGTAGACGTCGATTTCTCGAATCGAATCCTGACTCAGAGGGCTTATGGGCATCAAACCAAATCTTTTGACTGGCCCTTTCATAACCGTGTTATCCTTTGAAGACTGTTGAATAGTATCAGTCATTCGGGCTGCGGTAAAAGAGAAGAGAGATCGCTTGGATGCAATGGGTAGGTATAGTTTTTTAGTCTGAATCAGATTTGAATCGGTAAAATGAGTCCTTACCGACTGAATATAGGCAGCTCGATTGGTTCTTTTTAACTTTTACTTTTTTACTCATTTTAACTGCCTAGAGAGATCAATATGCTGCGAGCCATTCGACAGGCTCAGGGACCAGAGAGACCGCTACGCTGGGAGATGAGTGAGTCTGGTTTTGGGTGTGTTGCCCAACCTGCGTAGTCAACAATAATAAATTCCTCATATACACCCACTTTAGTGTTTCTATTAAACGTTTACTATCTTTAACTTTTTAACTGACCAAATAGACCACTTCGCTGAGAGATCGTCGTGCTGACAGAAATGAGACCACTTTTATCTCTTTAATCTCCTAAGAGAAATTTTCAACCGAATTAATAGTCAACCTTGGTGAACAACATGTTCATAACTCGACCATTATCCAACCTAAAGCCTTTTACTTGACCACTATCCACAATAAACTGAATATTTTTTAAATACCAGGTGTCGGATGAGAAATCGGTTTGTCCATTACGATTTAGGCGTATGTCCCCGTTCCGTAAACTGCTGATAACCAAATGGACATCTTCAACCTTGATATGATAAGTCATTTCTAATTCAGGACAATAGTATTGACCTTCAAATTTGCTGAGATCAGCATCCGTCATCGAGGAGGGTGCTGGATCTGAATTTTCCGGAGATCCTGCTTGTTCAGGAATTACAGGATCAGCAAATTCCTTAAGCACTAATTCAACAATTTCGGAAACTGGAATTTCTCCCTGATTAGTCTTAATCAGAATCCCCAGTTTTGATTCATCAAAATAACCCAGATACGCTCGATAACCTGCGCTGGATCCACTATGTCTGAAATTATTTAATGATAAGAAATCGTTTATTTGTAAACCCAATCCATAATTTAATTGAGCACCATCGTTCAAGATGGTGGGCGTCCGCATTTTGGCTATAATTTCTGGAGAACCCACTATTAAGTCGGTATAATTTTGTAACCATTTAGTCATATCCTCCAAACTCGTATAGATGCCTCCAGCGCCTTGTACTGTGCTATTATCAAATATTTTCTTATAGGATCCATCTTCCATCGTTCGGTAAGAGTCGGCATTATTATGAAACCATTCACCCTGGATGTCCATAACATAGGTTTCATTCATTCCCAGGGGTTTAAAGATTCGAGATTGCAGGAATGATTCGAACGGTTCTCCAGAGACCGCAGTAATGATATCCGCTAACAGCATATAGGCTGTATTGCAATAATTATATTGGGTGCCTGGAGTGAAATTGAGTGTATTTGAATACTGAACCAATCGCTGTGCATCTGATTGGAGTATTCCATCACCATCCCGGCCACCAGCTACCGCCCGACTTGCATAGATTTCGCGTAATCCACTGGTATGCGTCATTAAATGCTTAATCAAAATCGGTGATTCAAATTCGGGTAGGTCTTCAATGTATTGGTGGAGTGAATCTTCTAATGCCAACTTACCTTCCGCCTCAAGTAACAATGTTGCAAAACAAGTGATCTGCTTAGCTACCGAGCCGATATCAGATACAGTCTTTGGAGTAAATGCGATGTGGTGTTCCAAATTGGCCAATCCATGACCTTCACTGTAAATCACCTGGTTATCTTTTAGTATGGCAATGGCGCACCCAGGTTTATTATTACCAGTGAAATCCGAAAGTATGGTGTTGATTTCAGATTTAAGCGATTGCCCATGCACCAATAGTGGGAAAAGACTTATGGAAAAAACTACCAAATAAACAAGTCTTCTTAAGATCATAATCATTTATTTTTTAGATAGACTAATATAATACTTTATGCTCCTTCGTAATATGCTTGGCATATATAGTATTTCAAAATACATTTTCTTAATTTCGGCCCAGATAGTAAGCCATAAACCAAAATCTAAAACCTGGGGCGGGCTGGTCGGTATCTGGGATGTACCAGGACTAATTGATGGGGGAGGTATTACGGCTCCAAGAGGCGGTTTTTTTAACACCGACGGTGAATGGGATGTAGAGAATAAAGGCATTGCTCCTGATATTGAAGTCGATCCGGAACCAAAACTTATTGAACAGGGTAGGGACCCACAATTGGAAAAAGCGGTAGAAGTGTGTTTGGAGCTGTTAAAAACTCAGGGCGTGCTGTTAAAACAACAACCACCAGATCCAGTGAAAGCGAGAAAGATGGAATAGGGTGACAATTTGTCGGCTCATTAAAGCATGGTAATATAGCCTAATAACCTGGGCAAAATGCACTCAGCATTTGTTGTCTTTTGGGATTCTGTTTTAGTTTGATGCTTAAAGAAACATCTTCACAACCCTCTGATTGCTTTCCGTAGAGAATTTTGGCCAATCCTCTATTGAAAATCGCAGCACTATCATTCTTGTTCTCAAGAAGATATTGATCAAATTCCCTTATAGCGCTTTCATATTCACCATAGGTAAAATGAATTCCTCCATTGATAAAATGATTCTTTGATTCATCATCACTTTGATTGAGTATGTCGGTTAATTGAATCACGGATTCATTATACTGACCAAGCGTTTTTCTCAATAAAGAATAATTGGTTCGGGCTTCTACATACTCGGGATTCTTATAAAGTGCTTTTTCGTAGTATACTAGGGCATCATCTTTCTTTTCTAATCTTTCATTTAATTTGGCCATAGTAAAGTAAAATACGGAAATATCTTCATTCAGACTTATGGCTTTTTCTAAGTCTTGCCTGGCCTTTTCGTATTCGCCATTGAGTTTATAGGCGACAGCTCGATTATGGTAGGCTAATGGAAAACTAGGCATGTATTGAATCGACGCTGAAAAGTACTTAATAGCCTCATTTATACGATTTTTCTTCAGCTCTACCAAACCATAAAGGTCATATAAAATTCCGGCTATATTGTTTGATGCGGTAATTTTAGACAAAATCCCTTCGGTTTTATCCAAATCATTTATACTGAGATAATATAATGCATCTACGATGAGAGAATCTTGCGAGTGTAAATTAATTAAATCATTTAGATATAGATTATAATATTCATTTTTAACTGGTGATTTTTGAAAACTTTCGGATAAATGTTCAAAATCGTATTCGTACTTCTTCTTTTCATAAAATCGTGATCGTTCGGATGGCTTGATGTACATAAATGCAAACGGATTTAAGAATCTGGCATATTCTAAATCTCTTTGCTTTTGGCCTGACTGCCCTAAGATTCCATAGGCAAGGGATCTTATGATAAAAGCTTTGGCATCATTAGGATTTAACTCAAGGTGATTGCTTAAAGTGTTAATGGCTTCCTGATACCTACCCTGCTTGATCTGAAATTCAGCCATTTCAACCAAATTTTGTTGAGCTATTAAAGTGCTATTGGATAACAATAGAAAAATAAAAAGTATGTATGAATTAAATATTTTCATGCGTTAAACTTTTGACATTAGCATAGTAAATATTCTAATTAGTTAAGAAAATCTAAAGCAAACTGACTTGTTGTGATACTAATCTATTACTATTAATAATAGTTTTTGCAGAAGTAGGTTCAAATTGAACTTGAATTAATTATTATTGGATTGGATGAGTCTATAGAATGTCAAATGAAAATGGAATATTATTTTACCTTTCTATTCCGTCTTTCCTGAAGTTCGCGGTCATTAACATCACTTACTTTTAAGCACATCCAGGTTGTTCAGTGGAAAATCATCGATTTGAAATTGCGTAGTAAAAGTTAAATTCTCCTTTAAACAAAATGATTTGCTCAAACCTTAAATAACTTTGATATCAATTTCAAATTTTAATTCAATCAACCTGCATTTTGTTTATAGAAAACTAAACTGAAATTGATATCGAATTTTACTAACGATTATAAGATTGAAGCGAATCAATATTCCCATCTGGAATTAAGGGTCAAACGGACCTCCTGCTCTGTAGATGTTTGCTTATATTGCTAACATGGTTAATTGGAAAAAGCGATTAAGTGGTCTTGGACCAGGGTTGATTACTGCAGCCCTTATTTTTGGGCCAGGGAGTCTTACGGTCACCACCAAGCTAGGTGCAGCATTTGGCAACCAACTGCTTTGGATCATTATAGCCTCTTTGCTTTTTATGCTTGGATATACCAAACTCGCAACCAGGATCGGGTTAAGAATTGAAGGCAGTCTTATTAAGGAGGTACGATGCAAGTTTGGAAAGCTTGTTTCTATATTACTTGCTTTTGGTATCTTTTCGATTACTGCTTCCTTTCAGGCTGGAAACTCCATCGGTGCTGGAATTTCTTTTGCTGAACTTTTTAATATGTCTCCCATTCCTTGGATCATTGGAGTTTCTATAATTGCAATTGTTCTTTTATTCTTTCGATCTTTTTATAAAATTTTAGAGCGTATTATGATTATCCTGGTTCTGATCATGGTGTTAGCATTTGTGTTGACACTAATATTAAGTCAACCATCACTAGGATCAATACTCAATGGGTTGATTCCACAAATTCCAACAGGTTCTGAAATTCTTACCATCGCATTAATTGCTTCTAGTTTCTCTATAGTAGGTGCATTCTATCAATCCAGTTTGGTTAAAGAAAAGGGATGGAATATTAAAGACGAAAAAACCGCGGTAAGAGAGAGTCAAACCGGAATTATAATTTTAGGCTGCCTTTCAGCGCTGGTGATGGTATGTGCATCTTCCGTGTTATATGGAAATAATATCTCGGTGAACACGGCGGCCGACTTAGGCAAAGCACTCACACCACTGTTTGGAAAATCCTCTTCAACTGCTTTTATGATAGGTTTTTTCGCAGCATCCTTTTCTTCCTTGATCGGGAATGCGACGATTGGAGGAAGCGTATTGGCTGAAGGACTGGGATTTGGAAACCGCTTGAGTGATTGGAATGTCAGATTGACCATCATGACGATCATAATTATTGGATCAGCGATTGCAATTATTTTTGGAGGATTACCATTGCAATTGATTATCCTGGCACAGGCAGTTACGATTCTTGTCGCTCCGGCAGCAGCCTTCTTTATATTAGCAATTGCTGTCCAATTAAATCTAATCCATATGAAATTCAATTGGACAAATTTAATTTTACTTTTAGGGATTCTAACCCTGGTTTATTTAGCTATTTATAATTTTAATTATCTTTTTCTTACCTAAAAATAGACGTTACAATGGACGAAAAGCAGCGGTGGGATATTCTGACTAAACCAACACCCGGATTAATTGAAGCGGTAAGAAATTTGAAAGGTGATGTGATGATCTTAGGCGCCGGTGGGAAAATGGGACCAAGTCTGGCTATTTTATTACAACGTGTGATTCATGAAAACAATTTATCGATAAAGGTCATTGGTGTCTCTCGTTTTTCGGACCAAAACATTCAAGATCAATTAATAGAAAACAACATTGAAATTTTAGCTGGGGATCTACTTGATGATCAATTTTTGACTAGGCTACCTAAAGTGAAGAATATCATTTATATGGTTGGACAAAAATTTGGAACTTATGGCAATCAAGGTCAGACCTGGGCAATGAATGCTTATCTACCAGGTAGAGTGGCCAGTACTTTTTCGCGTGCCAATATAGTGGTATTTTCTACGGGTAATATCTATCCTTTTGTTCCAATTGATGGAAACGGTGCTGATGAAAGCACGCATCCTGATCCAGTCGGGGAGTATGCCCAGTCCTGTCTGGGTCGAGAACGGATTTTTGAATATTTTTGTAAAAAAAATCGTACACCTATTTTGATCTACCGACTCAACTATGCGCTGGATCTTACCTATGGAGTCCTTAATGACTTAGCTCGTATGGTTTTTGAGGAAAAACCGATTGATCTAAGTATGGGATATGTCAATATGATCTGGCAGGGAGATGCCAATAACTATGCAATTCGGTGTTTGCACCATTGTACAGTTCCCGCCAGTTTTTTAAATATTACGGGAACCGAAATTCTATCCGTAAAGCTGCTGGCCAATAGATTTGGAGAATTGTTTAGCAAGAAACCAGTCTTCACTGGAACTTCGTCACCATCGGCTTTACTCAATAATGCTCGGAAAGCGCATCGGCTTTTTGGTAAACCTTCGATTTCATCAGAACAAATGATCCAATGGACGGCTGAATGGATTCAATCAGGTGGAGCATCGATCAATAAGCCCACACATTTTCAAGAACGAAAAGGAAAGTTTTAGGATATGCCTCATTTAAATAATGAAATCAAAAAGCTATTATTAGAAGGGACAGTTATCCCAGCACATCCCCTCGTTTTGAAAGAAGATCGATCGTTAGATCCGTTTAGGCAAAAACGGCTCACCAAATATTACCTGGCAAGTGGTGCTCGTGGTATAGCGGTAGGTGTGCACACCACCCAATTTGCAATCCGGGATCCAGGTTGCAACCTATAT
>JAHEJC010000552.1 GCA_024639065.1 Lewinellaceae bacterium
AATAGTTCAGGAAGAAGCGCATCGATTTTACAAGCTGTGGACCGGTCCAAATTTTCCAAGAGTCTTAGCTATTGAGATCCAACATGCAAATCCGTTTTATGATGATTCCTATGCCGTGAATTCTAAAAATCTTGGACCATATGGGGATGCCATTACTTATGAACTTATTCCATATATCGAGGAACAATTCAGAGGTATTGGAGAGGGATGGGCCCGGTTTTTATATGGTGGGTCTACCGGCGGTTGGGAAGCACTGGCGGTACAGGTATTTTATCCTAAAGAATATAATGGATGTTATGCAGCTTGTCCAGATCCCATTGACTTTCGGGCGTATTGTTTAGTCAACCTGTATGAAGATAAAAATGCTTATTACAAGGAAGGTCCATTCCGTAAAACGTTGGTCGCTGGACATCGGGATTATTTGGGAAATGTTGATGCTACTTTGCAAGATATGAATTACCGGGAGCTGGCACTGGGCACGCATTCAAGATCAGGTCAACAATGGGATATTTGGGAAGCCGTGTATTCACCCGTTGGAGATGATGGCTATCCAAAACCTATTTGGAATAAATTGACGGGTGAGATTGATAAGGAAGTAGCCAACTACTGGAAGGAAAATTATGACTTGTCCTACATCATGCTACGTGATTGGATTAAATTAGGAAGAGACTTAGAAGGGAAAGTAAATATTTACTGTGGAGATATGGATAATTATTATTTAAACAATGCAGTTTATTTAGCTGAAGAACGATTGGAGAGCACGGAAAAACCCTATTATCATGGAGATGTTGATTATGGAGATCGGGCCGAGCATTGTTGGAATGGGGATCATTTTCAACCAAATCATATTTCAAGATTACGCTACCATGAAATGTTTATTACCAAATGGGCCGACGAAGTAGAATTGAGGGCGCCCCGAGGAGCCGATTTGTCTTCTTGGCGTTATTGAGGTTATTAAGCAATCTTTTTCAGGATCATTTTTTGATAAGTTCGTGTTAAGGAATAACAATTAGTAAATGACTTATGAGAGCTTTGGTTATTTCCGGAGGAGGTAGTAAAGGCGCTTTTGCCGGAGGCATAGCAGAATACTTAATTAGTGAATTAGAATTAGAGTACGATATCTTTGTGGGTACGTCCACCGGTAGTCTTTTAGTACCGTTATTATCCATTGGCGAGGTAAACAAATTGAAGGAAGCCTATTCTGACGTTTGTCAACACGATATATTTAATGTAAATCCCTTCACTATTAAAAGAAAAGATGGCGTTATACATCGAGTGGGGATTAATCATTTGAATATTGTTAAAATGTTCCTAATGGGAAGGAATACCTTTGGTGAAAGTAAAAACCTGCGTAAACTTATTGAACGCACTATTTGTGAAGAAGATTTTAATAAAATTAAGACAAGTGGTAAACAAGTGATCGTTACTGTTTCTAACCTTTCCAGGAATATAGTGGAATATAAATATGCTCGGGACAATACTTATCAAGATTATTTGGATTGGATATGGGTGTCCAGTAATCTAGTACCTTTTATGAGTTTGGTGGAGAAAAATGGATTTGAGTATGCTGACGGTGGATTTGGGAATTTGGTGCCCATTCAAGAAGCTATTAATATTGGCGCCAAAACAATTGACGTAATCGTTTTGAGTCCACGAATCCGTCAAGTCAAGAAACCGAAGTCCAGAAATCCATTTAATGTGTTAACTAGTTCGATCGATTTTATGATTACTCAAATAGCTCAGGATGATATTTTCATAGGTCTGTTGGAAAGTAGATATACTGACGTCGAAATTCGGTTTTATCACACCCCTAGAAAATTGACCGATAACTCGTTCGTTTTTGAGCCCAAACAAATGCGAGCCTGGTGGAAAGAAGGATTTGACCATGCGAAAAAAATGACGCCGGATTATTTAATGAGTTTAAGTGCTTAAACATCTTTACGTAAATAAATTGCACGATTTTTTTTATTGCAGGATTCATGTAGACTATCTAGGATCCTGCTATGATACGATTCGAATATTTTCATATAAATGATCTGTGATTTGTGAAATAGTTAATTGGCTTTTGAATTAGTTTACCAAAAACAATTAATTTCAGTGATACTAAAACATAAATCATGAAAAGAAGAAATCTTCTCAAAGGTGCCTTGTTGTCTCCATTAGCCTTTACACCGATATCAGGACAAACGAAATCCATCCGGGAGCAGTACAACCTGCCGGATGTAAAGATTACCAAAGTCAAAGCGATCGCAACAGCACCGAATGGTATTGAATTAGTCGTGGTGAAAGTAGAAACCAGCGAGCCTGGACTCTACGGACTGGGTTGTGCTACTTTCCGACAACGAGCACATTCCGTGGTTACAGCAGTGGATAAATACCTGGATGATTTTTGCGTAGGTAAGTCTGTTCACAACATTGAAGATATGTGGCAAACCGCTTATGTTAGCTCATATTGGAGAAATGGCCCAGTACTTAATAACGCCCTCAGTGGCCTTGATCAAGCGCTTTGGGATATCAAAGGCAAGCTAGCCAATATGCCGGTTTATCAATTACTGGGAGGCAAGTGTCGTTTTGCAGTCGACACCTATACGCATGCATCAGGAAAGACAAAAGAGGAAGTAGCCGAAAACGCTAAAAAATTTATGGAACAAGGATTTCGACACGTGCGCATCCAGTTGGGTGGATATGGTTCTACCCATCTTTCAGAAACACCCGACTATAAAAAACATGGTTTTGGTCATCCGGCAGATAATACCATGGATCCATATGCTTATATTCAAGGGACCATTGATATGTTTGAGCATGTACGTACCGTTTGTGGAAACAAAGTTGAGTTGCTTCATGATGTGCATGAACGATTGCAGCCTATGGATGTCATTTACTTGATGAAGCAGTTGGAATCGTACCGGCCTTTTTTCATCGAAGATCCAATATCACCGGAGAACAGGCATTGGATGGAAACCCTCAGGCAAAAGACATCCGTGCCCATTGCTATGGGTGAATTATTCAATAATCAAAATGAATGGATCGATCAGATGATCCAAAGGCAGATTGATTTTATTCGAATTCATATTTCGCAGATAGGAGGCATTACCCCAGCAATGAAAGTAGCCCGTTTAGGCGAATTATTTAATATACGCACCGCTTGGCATGGACCTGGCGATGTGTCCCCGGTAGGTCATGCTGCAAATGCACATATCGATTTAGCGGTATGGAATTTTGGTATTCAGGAAGCGGTGCGCTTTAATGATAAATTGCGGTCCGTATTCCCAGATGCTCCGTACATGGATAATGGCTACATGCACTTGGTCGAGAAACCTGGTCTTGGGGTAGATATAGACGAAAAGGAAGCGGCTAAGTATCCGTTGCCAAAGTTTAACTATAACTGGACCCAGTTGAGGAAAAATGATGGTACCTCTATTAAACCATAGCCGCGATCCGCTGTCCGCGATCCGTGATCCGCGATCCGTGATCCGCGATCCGTTGTCAGCTATCAGCTGGCTATTGTCCACCCGTAGGCAGTAG
>JAHEJC010000553.1 GCA_024639065.1 Lewinellaceae bacterium
AATTTAAAGATTTTCATTCAAGCAGCCAAACTTCGGGGCGATGCGTTGGATCATGTATTATTGCACGGTCCTCCAGGATTGGGTAAAACGACTTTATCCCATATCATTGCCTATGAACTGGAAAAAAACTTGCGGATCACCTCAGGACCGGTCATTGAAAAGCCAGGCGATCTGGCTGGCCTATTAACCAATCTTCAGGAGGGAGATGTACTGTTTATTGACGAGATTCATCGCCTGAACAATGTAGTTGAAGAGTATTTATACAGCGCCATGGAGGATTTTAGAATCGATATCATGATTGATTCCGGGCCAAGCGCCAGAAGTGTTCAGCTCAATCTTAATCCATTCACATTGGTTGGTGCCACTACCCGTATGGGGCTATTGACTCCACCAATGCGGGCCAGATTCGGCATTAATTTCCACTTAGATTATTATACCGCGAAAGTGTTGGCCAAAATAGTAATTAGGTCCGCTGATATTCTAAAAGTGCCTATTACCGAAAAAGGTGCTAATGAAATTGCTCGACGCTCTAGAGGTACTCCACGAATAGCCAACGCTCTACTTCGCCGTATCAGAGATTTTGCTCAGATTAAAGGTGACGGAAATATTGATATTGAAATTGCACGATATGGTCTCGAAGCTCTAAACGTTGATGATCACGGATTGGATGAAATGGATAACCGAATCCTATCTACGATCATCCATAAATTCAAAGGAGGCCCAGTAGGTTTAAATACAATCTCGACTGCCGTTGGAGAAGAATCCGGTACTATTGAGGAAGTTCATGAACCATTCCTGATAATGGAGGGATATATCCAACGTACACCTAGAGGTAGAGAAGCCACCGACAAAGCATTCAAACATTTAAAGGTTGTGCCACCTACCCAATCCGGCACTTTATTCTGACAAGGTTAAAAATTTCATGCAAACAGGAGTCGGCACTCGATTATCAACTCCTCGATGGGTCAACTCTCCTTTAGAAGTATCGATGTGATAAACCAGAATATTGTCGGTATTCTGATTAGCGACCAACAACTTATTGCCATCCGGGGATAAAGCTATTGCTCTTGGCGCATCGCCCCCTGAAGTATAGTGTTGAATCAAGTCTATATTACCATTGGTGGGATTTACTTTAAATGCTCCAATAGAATTGTGATCTCCCCGATTGGATGCGTATAAATAGTTACCATTTGGCGTAATGACCAAATCAGCAGAACTGGCATTTCCTTGCATGCGTGGATCTATCGATGAAATCAATTGAGTTGAAGAAAGCTGACCGTATTCAAGCATATCCAATACTTGAATCGTTCCAGCCAATTCGTTTAGGCAATATAACTTTGGTAATGAAGGATGAAAAGCCAAATGCCGTGGACCCGACCCGGGGGGTAAAAAAGATTGACCTATTAGTTTTAAACTATCTTTTAAATCAAAACTAAAAATACAATCGGAACCTAAATCGGTGGAATAAATGATTCCATTTCTGTGACAGTTAATATAATGAGCATGGGCACTCTTTTGATTTGAATTTGCTTTTGGACCTACAGACTGGTAATTAAAAATTGGTTTGATCAGCCTTCCATCAGGATCTAAATTAAAGACGACCACATTGCCCGATCCATAATTTGCAATCAAGGCATACCGTCCATTAGAATGAATGGAGATATAGCAAGGTGCACTTCCTTCAGCAGAAATTCGATTAATTTCCGTAAGTGAATAATCTGCATTAATTTTCAGGGAAACGACCATCGGTTCTGTGCTCCTTTTTCCAAAAACCGTTTCACTAACCGCATAAAGGAATTTTCCATTGGGATGAATGGCTAAATAGGACGGATTGACAATATTTGGAAAGACCGAAAGTGAATCGAGTTGACCATCCGAATTCATTTGATAAGTGTAAATACCTTGGGCTTTACCATCTACATGACCCTCAGACTGCGTATAAGTTCCTACAAATAATATGGGATTCATTTTTACTGATTTGTCATGAAGTTGTTTTTTAGTGATTGGCTGGCAGCTAGCTAATGTTAATAGGATCGTTAAGTAGGTATACACTAAAACCATTTATAGGAGATTTTATTCGATTTATTAATCCTGATTTAACAGATTACTCTCTTTTTACAGTCCCCTGCGATCAAGCTCGGTTTGAAGTAGTTTTAATTCCCTGCTTAAGTCGCCGGTAATCGATGTATTTTCTTGAGCGCGGCGTACCAGGTAATGAATCACTTGTTTTACAGAACCATATACCACATACTTGGCCACATTATATCCTTCTGAAGATAGATTGTATGAGATATTATCACTCATTCCAATCAATTGGCAAAAGTTGAGATGAGGATGATTCCGATGAATACCCATTTGAGCAATAAGCTCAGCTTGAAGCTGGTTGCTATAAGCATTATGGGATGCATTACAAGATGCAATCGTCTCATAATTTTTTACGACGTATTCAACAGCTTGGTTGTAATCTTTATCTGTAGCTTCTTTATCTTTATGTATTAGACAAGGATATTCCATTTCCTCAGCGCGCTGCCGCTCTCTGTTCATATAGGCCCCCCTGACTAATTTCGCTCCCAACATATAACCATCAGCCTGTGCTTTTTGATGCGAAGCATACAGATACTCTAATTTATCCGTGCGGTAGAGTTGAAAGGTATTATAAACAATTACTTTTTCTCGATTATACTTTTCCATCATACTATTGACGATACGATCAATTGAATCTTGCATCCAACTTTGTTCTGCATCTATGAATACTTTTACATCCAATTCATGACCGTATCTGCATATGTCATTGACCCGGTTTACGACGCGTTCAAAAGCCTCATAATCAGACCTACTCAGCTTGGATTCCTCTTGCGCTTTTTCCAATAGATCATTAGATGCCAATCCGGTTACTTTAATGCTTACTACCGGAACACTGGCATTGGAAGCAGCGAATTTGATGGCTGCTAAAAACTGATCCCTCGTTTCATCCATTTCATGCTCTTCGGAAATACCTTCAACTCCGTAATCAAGAATGGTTAAGATTTTATACTTATGTAGCTGGTCGACTGTTTTTTGGGTATCCCTCAGGGTTTCTCCACCACAGAATTGCTTAAAAATTGTCTTCTTGATAAAATATTTTGTAAAGGGTACATGCAATTTCAAACCTAACATCCCCAGTGAGGATCCCATGTTGACCAACTGCTGGTTATTCATCATTTTAAATAACCAGAATGTCTGTTTAAGTTCTTGGTCTGACTTGTTGGAAAACGCAATTTCAGTATTGGAAAAATCCAGTTTTAGAGAAGATTCGCTCATGGCTTTATTGTAATTTTTCGTGCCAAATCGCCCAGGCACGCTCCGCTTGCAATATAAGCATTTCGTGACCATTTTTTATCTGTGCGCCTCTACTTTTACCTAATTTTAAAAATGCCGTTACGGCGGGATTATAAATTAGATCATATAATAAATTATGCCGCGAAATATGGGTATATGGAATGTCTGGAAACTGTTGAATATTGGGATGCATTCCAAGGGG
>JAHEJC010000554.1 GCA_024639065.1 Lewinellaceae bacterium
TGTCCGACACAGATAGGTTGAGATCTTAATCGTCAGTTCAGTCAGGAATTGAGAGGAAGCAATGCTAATTAAAGAGTAAAGGGTTGTAGGAAAGTTTAAAGGACCTAGAAAAAGTGAAAAAGGTAGAATATTGTACTACTCCCGGATTATTTATCTGTAACGATCCTTTAGTTCTTTCATATTAGTTTGGTAAAAATTCTTAAACGCCTCTGTAGGCGATTCACCTAAATAGATCCTGGTGCCGTTTTCACGGAAATACTTATTGTCGATCGTTTTTATAAGGGACCACTTCGCAAAGAATTTGGGTAAACGTGTATTTGGGTCAATGTCATTTCCCAAATCAGAGTGCACGTAGATCATATATTTTTTTGACAAATTATTGGGTGACCAGAAGAGAAAGCTTCCATTGAAAGAGATTGGTTGGGGGATACCTATTTCTTTACCATAAAACATTATAGCTCCAGCCTGGCCATAATGATAGCAATATATATCACAATTATCTGCGCCATCATCACCAAGACCTAAGTAAATCTCTTTGACCGTTTCACCAATTTCTCTCCATCCAGTCATATCTGCCATATCCTGAGGAATATCATGGTAGATACCATCTTCCCAACGAAAGGCATCTTTGCGCACTGATTTCTCGAAAGTAGTAAAAGGAATGCCATCAAACGGAATGGATATATATAATGCCATGAACATAGAAATAACCAGAAAAGTAGACACCACCATCAAGATTCTTTTCTTTAAATATTTTTCTATAAAGAAGGCACCAAAAACAAACAGGATGGGATAAATTCCTAAGGTGTAATATGCTTTCCCACTACCAGCTAGTAAAAGACCAATAACCAGTATATAGGTGACTCCAAACAACTGATACTTTCTTTCATTTTTATAAAATAGCAAAATCCCTAAGGCCGGTAGCCAAATTAATAAAGCTTGTATATTCATTAGGAATTGGGGAATTATAAAATCGGAATATCGGATATGTACGAGCTGCGTCTCCTTTAACTCTGCCATGTGTTGCAGTACCGGCCAGTTGGTTTGATATTGCCAGAATAGATTAGGAAAGATTATCAATAGCCCAATTCCTACGGCTAAGAGAAAAAACTTAGAATAATATAATTTTCGGTGTGCAGAGAATAGTAACGAAATGGCAAAAGCTACGTAAAGAAATACGATAGTATATTTATTTAGAAAAGCCATTCCAAATACCAAACCAATCCATAACCAGGTTTTGGGATTGCCGCGCTGGATCAAAATTAAAAACGTGTAACAAGAAAGTAACCAATAAAAATGATCAAAAGCCACCGGTTGGAATAGGGAATTGGTGTGCAGGAATGAAGGTGATAGTAAGTAAGCCAAACAGGCTAATGCGATGGCAGCATTCTTGCCGCCCAGCGTTCGCACGGAAATTCCAACTAGGAAGATATTGATAGCCCCGATGAGCGCGGGAAAAAACCTTAACCCGAAGACCGTATTCCCAAAGATTGAAGTAGCTACTTTGCCGATAATAGCTATGAATGGTGGCACGGATATATAACCCCAGTCAAGATGTTCACTAAGTGCATAGTACAGATATGCATCTCGGTGCAATTCAAAGTTATGAGTTGTGAAAAAATGCAACAGTAGTTTGACTATAGCAAGGAAAAGTATCAAGGCAAGCTCCTTCCTGAACGGGAATTTTGATTTTGCCATACTATTTTTTCATTACAACATCAGTTAAAATCAAATAGCTTACCATCTAGCATTAATTTTCAATCTTTAAAGTATCCGTTCTATTCATTGAATCCAAGTCATCCGGTAGGTTTTGTTTTAAAGGCGCAATTGCTGAAGTATCTTTTATTAAGGGGACGGTCGGTTGGTCAGGTTTAAAAGGCTTTTCAGGTGGAGCATAAATGGACAATTTTTCGGAAAGTGCCATCGCTCGTAAAGTAGAGTCTACTGCCTGTTCAGCTAACTGGATGGTCACATTTTTACAATTTTCATTTACTTCAAAGATTTTTTCTTCAAGTTTGTCTTGGACAGCTTGTAGAACACGTGGATCGTCCGGACCGGGATCCTCCAAATTACACGCCACAAGGCAAAATAATATAAGCCAGCTACTGTATTTCATATTGAATAAGTTCACTTTTTTCTTTTGTTCTTATTTGCAATATGCTGTCATAGGCTGCTTTAAAAATTTGTGACTTTTCTACCTGGCAAAGACTATCTTGTTGAGGTTCTAGAACTTTCCATTGTTGGGTGAATAAGGTGTCAATAAGTTTAATCGTGCGGGGCTTTAGTGGTCTAACTTTTTTTTCACAAGAAGTTATGAAAATAAGACCAAATAATAATAGAAATAATAACGGTAGGTTGTATTTAAGGATATCTTTTTTCATCAAAAATGCTATACTTTACGCCTGAGTTCAAAGTTTTTTCCCAGATAGAACTTTCTAGCCAGTTCATTATTTGCTAACTCTTCGGCTGTACCCGAAACAAATATTTTTCCTTCAAACATCATATACGCCCGATCGGTAATAGAAAGAGTCTCTTGCACGTTATGATCCGTAATCAGAATACCTATGTTTTTATTCTTTAGTTGAGCGACTATACTTTGGATATCTTCTACAGCAATCGGGTCTATTCCTGCAAACGGTTCATCGAGCAGGATGTAGTTCGGGTCAGTAGCTAACGCTCTGGCTATCTCTGTTCTTCTGCGTTCTCCGCCACTCAAAGAATCACCAGAGTTTTTTCTTACTTTATCCAATCCAAATTCTTCAATCAATGATTCCAGTTTAATCTTCCGTTCTTTTTTGGTTAGATTAGTCATTTCCAGCACGGCCATGATATTATCCTCTACACTCAATTTTCTGAAGACGGATGGTTCCTGAGGCAAATATCCGATTCCTAACCGAGCACGCTTGAACATGGGTAGATTCGTGATCTCTTGATCCTCGAGAAAGACTTGGCCTGAATTGGGCTTAATAAATCCAACTACCATATAAAAAGTGGTTGTTTTTCCTGCTCCATTCGGTCCGAGCAATCCTACAATCTCTCCTTGATTAACTTCGAAAGAGACATCATTAACTACTTTCCGTCGCCCATAATATTTTACCAATTTGTCTGCGTGAAGCTTCATGTTTTATAAACGTTTCCAGGTGAAAGTTACATTCATTTCCCAATTTGCTCTTAAGTTTTCTATTTTATTGTTAATAATCCGCTCAGGAAACAATCCTGCTAAATAATTGCCAGTATCCCAGCGACCATTACCATTCTTATCTTCAATAACCTGCAGAACATAACTTCCCGGTTTCAATCCCTCAATTCTGTAGGTACTCATCACTACATCGTTCAACTTTTTTTCATAAATGGTTTGTTCCTTAGCCATGAGTCGGGTAAGATAGATTTGTGTACTATCCAGGTTATCCAAGGAAACAATCACTGATCCGAATGATTCTATTTCACTGGTACTTATCAGGACTTCAATAGTATCTTGCAAATCACTAACAATGCCCGAAACACTTCCTGG
>JAHEJC010000164.1 GCA_024639065.1 Lewinellaceae bacterium
TAACTCGCCACTTTCAGCATCGTAAGCATATCCATTTCCAAAAAATCCACCGGCAACAAATAGTAAATTACTTCGACTATCGAAAGACAGGCCAATTGCATTTTGTGGAACTGGTGGATCAACCAAAACTGCTCCTTCTCCGGTCCGTAGATCTCCTTTGTAAATACGTCCACTAATAATGGAACCTACATAAAAGGCTGATTCATTGCCGATAGCAATGCCTTCTGGTTGGAAATCAACGGGAAGCGGAAGTATCTCTGGGAAAGTATGATGACTTCTTAATACGGCTTCTGCAAGGATTCCTTCATCCAGGGTATAGTCTTTTTGACAACTCCAACTGAAAGCCAAAAAGGCCACGGTTAATAACAATATGCGTTTCATCGGGTAAGGGTTTTATTTATTAAATATTTTCAATACTTATGAATCATCCCAATATTATTTCAACTTTCACAAAGAAAACGAACCCGCTCGAGAATGTAAATGACGGAACTCCTCATGGGCATTGATAAATATCAATGCTGTAGCGAAGCTAAGTTTAGGCTCTTAATATATGGCGTTATAGTTAGGTTATCCGATAAGTGGATTTAGTATTATCGCTTTACCTCGTATAAATCTTTGTCTTCTTTTCAATGCTTAAGAACCGGGTATACGTTCAGGGATGCTTGTCCCTTAGACAACGCCCGTATGGATTCCGGATTTCTTATTTCCTTCTTCGCAACGGCATCGGACTTGATATGAGCATCCAGGAATAATTTGGTGATTTTGGTAGTAGAAACAAAAACAGTTTCGGCTTCGTCAAGCGATCTAAACGTTAGCGAGCTAGGTTCTTGTCCTCCGGCAAAGGCTTGATAGGCTGGCCAATTCTGAAAGTCGAAATGGATCGCACGTTCATAGCCCACCCTGGTCATTTCACCCTGAAATAAGTCGGTCCAATCGTCAAAATATTCTTCATGTGGCCATCGACAAATGTTCAGAATCGGAATCGCTCTATTTTCCTCAACCATACCTTTATGTAAAACTTTTTGGTTTTCTGCACGATTCATGGATCCATCCAAACCCACTACAGCTTGTACCCTAATATCTCTTGAGGCCAACCAAAGACTGACGACTGCTCCGGAGCTGTGACCCAGCAGACCAATTTTCCGTGTATCCACAAAGGATAGTTGATCTAGCCATGCAATGCTTCGCTGCATATCCCTCAGCTGGTACGAAAGATCTTTATAGGAGAAGGCCATGGTGGGATCTCTCTGGTTCTTTCCATATTGACCTATACTGACCACGACATATCCATGACTGGCCAGATACTCCCAGAGGATGGTATGTTGAAACTGATTACCGTTGCGACCCAGCGAATGGACTATTAGTGGAAAGGCACCATCCTCATTGGGTGCATGCACTTGAATGGGTATGGGTGCTCTCATTAAAGCGGCTTGCCTGGATTCGGCTTCAGTATCAAAAAATTGTCTACTGAGGCTCTCCCGGTCACGCTGATTCATCCAGGCCTCAAACGCAGGGTCAGGTATAGTATCGGGTTGAATCTCCAGGTAATCCTTGAATTCCATTCTATCTACTTCGTTATTGGATGGAGCAGGGTACCACATCGCTATGCGAACAATCCGACTTTGCACATTATCATCTGCAACGGAGGCATTAATAATCTTGAAGCCCACAGAATATTCACCCTGCACCAGAGATCGCCATAATGGCCAATCCTGGTTAGTTTGAGCGAGTGTTTCATTCGTAATTCCGTGTAGTAAGCCCATTATTAAAACATATACAGTCCAGTTTTGAGCAAGCAAAAATTGAATTTTCTTGATTAATTTGTTTGATCCCATTTGAAAAATTGTTGTTAACATTTTTTATAAATGTTTATTCTTCTATTTTGATGATTTACTCCATTACCTTAAGGTGTAACCGACTGGGCGGATTCATCTCGGTCATCGACCAGATTGCTTCACCGTTCCGATCCAGCGCATTTAAATCCCCAGTAGTTTGCTGAGAACAGTAACTTCTTTGTCGTCCGGATATATCTTTTTAAAATTTTTGAATTCATCTAAAGCGGCTGAGCGATCACCTGCATGATGACAAGCTTCAATATATCCAATTATTCCCTTCCTTGAATCCGGATAGTACCAGCGTGTTGCATAATACATGCTTTGGGCTTCTATAAATTTTTGTTCAATTTTTAATAGGTATTCACTCACGGCTAAGAACGCATCTTCAAAATTCAGGTGATAGGTCTCGGGATCCGACAAGTAATGCTTAATTATGGTACGCATACAATGAAGCCCGCAATTTTGATAGGCATTGACGAATACCTCAGATAGATCTTTAGGAGAAAATTCTTTGATCCAATCTAACGCTCCATCCATACCATTTAAATATTTATCGGAAGCTATGGGTATAGGGTAATGCACAAACGGTGAGGGCCGATCGCCTCGAAACCAATCATGATGCCAGATCGTAGATACCCGAAGCGTTAATTTAGAATTGGGTAATTGGAATTTACGAGAATCCCCAATATGTTCAGGCTTTCCTCCGGTATCTTCACCGACAAATACGACTTGTACAAATTCTTCTAACCGTACAGCAAGCATCATGGCTGCTGAATAGGTATGCCTGCCCATAATCACAAATACCTTGCCGTAATCCTTGCTTTTACTCCATCTGAGCAATGCCAAAAGTACACTTCGATTGACGTCATTGGATCCCCCCATATTATGCCGCAAGTCAATTACAATCTTCTGGGCATCATAGTGATGCGCGGTATCAACGGCTCGATTCATAAATCCTGCGATAGGTTCATTGACCGCATCGTATATTTGATTAATCTTAATATAAAGAATCTCGCTATCAGCTAAATAGGTAAACCAAAAATATTGATTATCCTTTACCCAAAAGTTTTTGCTATCAACTATATCCCACATGCCAGCTCTGGTGCCGCTAAGCCATAATGGTTTCTTAACATCATTTAACGCATAATGGTCGTACCACTTCGGATTATCGCTAAAACTCAGCGGTTTAATATGGATCTGTTTAGTCTGACCATTCTTGGATAGAGCCAGCTTTACGTATTCATGATGATAGGTCAACCCGAGTAGGTCCAGCAATTCAAATATGCCTAGTCTAAGCGGGGCATTTAACTTAAAGGCTGACTCATTTTCTATGGACATATAGGGACGAATTTTTTCCAGCACGTTAGCAATAGGTACATTTCCTATTTCCGTAATAGCATAGCCAATCAAGCTGGTATATTCTTTCGTGGTACTTTGAATTAACAAACCATCCTCAAACAGAAAAAAACGAAGTGGCAAGGCTCGAAATGGTTGTATATTCCATTCTACTTCATTTCTAGAATGCCCCTGATAGAAAGCCAAATGATCCGTATTGACTGGAAGGGTTAAACGTGAATGCCCCCAACCGATCAATCCCACAATCCTGGCCATTTCGCAGATAATTTCTGAATCTGAAAAATCGGTGATTCGTTGCCTCAACTGGTCGACTTCTTCTTTAAAGGCTTCTTCCGAAATATTTTCAAAGGGATCCAAATGTTTATTCCGGATGGTGTTATCCAGAAAGTCTAGATCCTCCATCCATTGATATGCGTTGAGTTGGGCCCATCCAACATCGGTGCAGATGAAGGTGGCCACTAACAATAAAATCCTTATCGAATAGGGGTAAGAAATAGTCATATTTATTTTTCTTTTAGTTTAATATCACCAACTGTGGTTTCAATATTTATAATCGATCCACCATGATTGTACGTGCCAATAAAAGCTTTGGTTCTTTTTAATTTATCCTGATCGCTGAGTTTCAGATCAATCGTGTTTTCCACAGAACCTTGGTAGGGCCTAATCAGGAAATCAAAAGAACTTTGCTGATCGACCTCCATTTCTATGTCTCCGGAAACCGTAGTAATGTAGCAATCACTAAGTGGGGTCGCATTTTTCCAGGAGATGAATACATCACCGTTGGTGGTCGAAAGACTGATTGGTCCGGAATTTCCAATTAAATTTATATCGCAACCCTGCGTTTCAACCTCAATGTGTTTTTGGTTTTGGTGTATGGTTAATGCATCATGATTATGTTCGAGATCAAATTTTAAATTCCATTGAAAGGGAATGGTGATCAGGTATTCACGATTAGAATCATCGGAAATACCTTGTAAGATAATTTCATTCTCTTTCTCGGTGTATTCAAATGACTTTGGAAAATCATTCCCAAAATATTTTGAGTCCTCATACAACGTTATAGATACTTCTATATAGGGGTGATCACCTCTCTGAACCGTTATATCACCTACGAAATCAATAACCTTCAACACCTTTTTTTTACCAGAAAACTCAAACTGGGTTTGTCCATCTAGAGAGGAGGGCATCATGACTAACAGAAGTATCCAACAAAGTAGTCTTGGTTTCATGATTGTGATATTAGTGTTTCAATGGCCTTTTTGGTTTCTTGATCCATACGAGGTTTTTTAAGTAGTTCTTGAGCTCTTGTATTTGCCTGTTCCTGGTCCAGTTCAAGCAATAATTTTAGTAGGGCGATCTGGATTCCGGTATTGGTTTCTTGTTCAAACAAATTATTCAGGACGAGCATGGTCAGGTCTGATCCATATTTTGCCTGGATAGTATGTATGGAATTTATTTTTACGTGTAAATCATTTTCCTTAGCCAGGATACCCTCTATAAAATCGAGGGTGATTTGTTCATCACCAATCAATGATTCCATGAGCACTACCCGGCTGGGAAACGCTAGTGATGATGCGAAAAGTACTTGCTCATAGAACTGGACTGTATCTTGCAAATGGCTTAATTCAGATGCCTTGTTTCGGTTAACCTGTAGGAGCCAGGCGATTGCGAAACCAGTTATGAACAGCGCGATTCCAGCCACATACTGCAGCAGGGGTATTGATCTCGTTGGAGAAGATGCCGCAGGCTTTTGAAACCTGGGAATCGTTTCATTGTACACTTTTGCGGAAAGTGATTGCCGTTGATTTTGCCAGTATTTGAAATGTGCTGTTTCCGGAGATGTAAGATCCCTTAAGTCCTGTCTGAGAAAGTGTTCTTCCAGGAGCTGCTCTTCTTCAGGTGTAGTTTCACCATGATAAAACTTATCGAGTAAGTTAGAAATTTCTTTACTCATGAATTTGCATTTTTAATCGCTTTTCTAATCGCCATGCGAGCTCTGGACAGGGTAACACGTATGTTGTTTTCAGATAGACTTGTTATCGAAGCTATTTCCTTAGTAGTAAGCTGCTCGATGCCACTGAGGTACATGATGGTTCTTTGCGATGCCGGCAGTTGATTGATAACGGCAGTGATCATTTCCTGGGTGTCCTGCATTTCAAGTTGATGCTGTTGAGATAAAGTATCCACGCTTAAGCTTGTACCTACTGCTTCCATAGTCCATTTTTTGGTTTTGCGGTAATGATCAATACAAAGGTTTCTTCCAATTTTCAAGGCGATCTGTCGGAGATTGATGTAACTTTCATACTTCGTACGTCCTTCCCAGAGTTTTAAATAAGTTTCCTGGACAATATCTTTGGCTTGTTGGTTATCCTTCAATAGCCAATACGCCATTTTAAACACTGGTTCACCCACCGCTTCCAGTTTATTTACAAATGCCCGGTCATTCATTTAATACTGTCACGATTGAAATATAAAAACATTACAAAAATGCTCAACAAAATATAATTATTGATTCGAAAACATAGCACTGTTCACTATACATCAAAAGTTCCTATAACTTTAAATCATAACGGTTCGGATCAATACGCAATAGATTTGGGTTCCTCAGTATGTGGCGTGATGCCCTCTACCAAGTGTTTCTTTTTATAGCCATTATAATTCTAAAATATCTCTAATCACTTCTCCAATAATTTTAAGGGTATCATGACCATCATGATGGCTTAATAAACTTTTTCCGTTTCAGAAGTAAACCAAAGTTCCTCTCAAAAGAGTTAAAGATGGCTTGGATCCGCGAAGCAGATCGAGCGCAAAGCTAAACCCGGATATTAGCATTTTTAGTTGGAAAAGGACAAAAAATACTGCCCGCCTCCCGATGGCAAGGTAAAAAGCCAAAAGTGTTTGAGCCATTATCCCAGTAAACCACCTGATTCAATAACCCATTCGTTATAGACGCTATTCTATCAAATACGCTATTCTGGCGAGTCTTTTGGGTTTTAGGATTTTTACCTTTAAGAACGTAAAGAAAATGCTACCGTCCGGAACTTTTGATTCTTTTGCCTGTCTGTCCAGAGCCAGGCGAAGGCAGAGTAACAAAAGAATAAATAAAAGAGTAATGATTAATATAGTTCCAAAAATTATCCGATTGCTTCTCCAATGATTATAAGGGTATTATGCTCGTCATGACCGCTTATGATGTACGGGCACCATTTTAAGTCCACGATGCTGATCGAGCGCTAGGCCAACCCCGACATTAGAACTTTATTTAATACTACTGGTATATCGGATGTAGTGAAGATATGGAGCGTTAATATTTCTCTTGTTACTTTTCCATCCAATCCAGGGTATCCGAATATGGCAATCTTTTTTCAAATGCAATGATGGCTGATTCCATATCATCGTTTAGAATGTGCAGATAACTCTCATAATTAAACATAAAAAATAAATTAGGATCGATTCTGTGTATATTATCAAACAATTTCCAGATTTCTTCTATATCCCCATTTGATAAGAGGAATTCTACATAAGCACATATACACTGATGAATGGGAGATTCTCCCCAGGAATTCAACTCCATACTTTTTTCGAAGTTTATTCTTGCTTCCTCAAAATTGTAATCGAGAAAAAAGTTCACCGAGCCATAAACCAGGTAGGCATCCGAGGAAAGGGAATCGTATTTGACTGCATTTTTTACTGCCGGAAGGGCGTTGGCAAATGCTTTCTTTGGATCCATTCCAGCAATCGTTGCAAGGTGAACATACTGCCAGGCAAATAAGCTATAAGCTTCAGAAAATTCAGGATCCAGTGCAATAGCCATCTCAAGGTATTCCAATGCTTTCAACTATTTTTATAATTTGATTTCGACCTATCTATTATTTATTCAACTCCATATAGCTATGCATATTTGATGAATTCTCGATTGCCAGGGTTTCATTTAATTGCCTTTGCATTATCTAAAAATCTGATACAAATACCAAACGTAAATAAGCTAATATCAATGGATTATGGAATGTGAAATTCAAAGAGGACAATAATGCTAGTACTATTTTGTTTAATCTTTCATTAATAATATTAAACAAAAAACCAAGTATGGCGTTTTACTTTAACATTTCGTTAATTTAATTAAAACGTTTAACCATGATGTTATTACAAATTTTAACCATTCCCAAGGATGATCCCGTAGCATTTACTTTTTTCACGGGATACATGGCCATGATGGCAGCATCTGTTTTTTTCTTTTTCGAAAGAAGTAGAGTGGAAGGCAAATGGCAATTGTCTTTACTTGTCTCAGGTCTTATTACATTTATCGCTGCGGTGCATTATTACTACATGCGAGATTATTATCTAGGCACCGGAGAAAACCCCACTTCGTTGAGATACATTGACTGGACATTAACTGTTCCACTTATGTGCATTGAATTTTATCTGCTCACCAAGGCAGCGGGTGCGAAAAAGAGTCTTCTTTTGAAGCTCATTATAGCTTCTGTCTGGATGCTTGTATTTGGATACATCGGTGAAGCTTTTAACCCTGAAGGAGGAAGTGCTACTCACTCGGCAATCTACGGAATCTTATCTACACTTGGATATTTATATATTCTATATGCCGCTTGGATGGGTGAAGTAGCCCAATTGGCTAAGGATTCCAATACACCAGGTATCCAACAAACTGTTCGTATTTTAGCTTGGTTTGTTTTGGTAGGTTGGGCAATCTACCCAATCGGGTATATGTGCATGCCAGGGGGCTGGCTTAATACCGCTTTTGGTTGGGATTCAAGTAATGTTGACCTCTTTTATAATATTGCCGATGTGATCAATAAAATCGGATTTGGTTTGGTTGTATATAACTTAGCCATAACTGATTCAATGAGATTGAAAGCAAAAGCTGCTTAAAGTTTAACCATAAAATTATACGAGGGAATCGATATGTAAAGTATCGATTCCTTCAATATTTTTCAGGATATGAAAAAAGTTCCTTTCTACTTTATTGCTTGCGTACTCATATTACTGCAATTGGAACAATTAAATAGTCAAGTTCTTACCTCTATCCAAAACGCTATTTGCATATTTCTCATATTGACTCTTGGAATATCACATGGAGCTGTAGATCATCTTTTATATAACGCTCAAGAAAAGGTTCGCCTGTCAAAATTTGTAATTTTCTATCTAATTGCGGCATTTGTGAATACCATGATATGGTTTGTTAGCCTAGACTTAGCCCTATTATTGTTTTTATGTATTTCTGCGTATCATTTTGGCCAATCTCAATTTATAGAATATTCCTTTCGTCGAAATCTTTACAGTAACATCTTATACTTCAGTTGGGGTGCTTGGATTATTGTTGGATTAGTCTTATTCAATCAAACGGAAATTGAAATTGCCATCAATCAGCAATTTATAACTATGGCGATTTTAAACCATATTATGTACTATGGTTTGCACTATTTTATATTTTTCGGATTAATAACAGTTTGTCTTTTCACCCTAAAGTTTGCCCGCCTGCAACTTTCCTTTCATGGACTTCTTTTGGAAATAGTACAACTAGCACTTATTTTTATTGCTTTTAGTTTATTCTCAACGCTGCTGGGTTTTACCTTATATTTTATCATCTTACATTCATTTAGGGTGCTTAATCAAGAGTTTCATTATTTATGGAAAACACTAAATCTGAAGAATCTTTTTCAATTCATTCGTTTATTGATGCCATTTACAATGTTGGCTTTGTTTGGCCTGGTAGTCATTTTGCTCACCTGGATGTATTTTGATTTAAATATTTCATTGCCGCTGTTAGCGCTTATTCTTATCTCCAATATTACTTTACCACATTCCTATGTCATGGATGGATTTTATCATTCTAGGTTTAGGAATCTTTCAAAAATAGAATAAGAGTCATTGGAAATAAACCTAAACCTTTTTTATAAATTATAAATTTCACGAATCATTTAAATACTTTTTAAAGGCATTATTCGACCTTAATCTAATTTTCATTATATTTTTCTTTTTAACTTTTCCATTGCTGAAAAAATCGGTATCATTGATTCCGCTGAATTATATATTCAATTTAAATTATCCAGCAATAAAAAAGAACCTTTGGGAAAACTTAAACCTTTCTGATCAATAAGTTTAAGATTTCAATTGGTACCTTCATTAATCTCGATTTAATATGCATCTACCGTCTTATAAAATTTCAACCATGCAACACTCAATTTTTATAATTCTTTTGATAGGTTCATTGGTCCATAAATCTATGGGCCAGGCAGCCATCTATGATAGTGGCGGCATGACCTACTCGCACCAGGCAGCCTATGATACTAAGTACTACGATTTATCGGTACAAGTATTTCCTGAAGAAAAGTCCATTGCTGGTCAAGTCTCGATTCATGCGTCGTGTATACATCCGTTAGATGTGTTAGTAATTGATCTGGACACCTTGTTTCAAATTAATGCTGTTAAGGATCTAAAAGAATCATCATCAAAAGAGCTCTTCTATGAACGCGATGAGGCGCATCCTGGCAAAGTATGGATAGACCTGGGCAGGACCTACCAGCCAGGAGAAAACATGGAGGTTTCTATCACCTATTCCGGATCTCCTCGCGAAGCGCCCAGACCACCCTGGGATGGTGGATTTACCTGGACCGAAACGGCTGACGGCTCTCCTTGGATAGCTACTTCCTGCCAACTGAATGGATCCGATATCTGGTGGCCCAGCAAAGATCATGTCAGTGACGAGCCAGACTCTATGGCTATCCACATCCGGGTACCCTCGAATTTGATAGCGGCCTCCAATGGCCGATTGATCCAGGAAGAAACGCATAATGATGGGACCACCACGTTTCACTGGTTTGTTTCCAATCCGATCAACACCTATAATGTGGCCTTAAATATTGCCCCCTACCAATTGATTGAGGGACAACTAGATTGTGTGGACGGGTCGACCTACCCGGTCACTTTTTGGGTGCTTCCCGAAGATTACGAAAAAGGATTAAAACTGTTCCCGGAAATTTTAGACCACCTGCGGTTTTATGAAAAGCTGCTGGGACCTTATCCTTTTCGTGCAGACAAATATGGGGTGGCACAAACCCCTCATTTGGGCATGGAACATCAAACGATTATTGCCTATGGTGCTAATTTTGATAATACTCGGGGAGGATTGGATTATGGGTTTGACTGGTTGCATCATCATGAATTAGGCCATGAATGGTGGGGCAATTTGGTTACTTGCTCAGATTGGCGTGATATGTGGATCCATGAATCGTTTGATGGTTATATGCAAGCTTTATATATGGAGCACCAAGAAGGACCTAAAGGAGCAACCCGTTATTTTTCCAGGATGCTGAGTGCGCCTTTAGATATGACCGTGGCACCAATGGCCTATCAGACGATTGGAGAAATTTATCAAACCCGTTTCTTCAGTAAAGGGGCCTGGGCTTTACATAGTCTGCGCTTTTTGATGGGTGACGATCCGTTTTTTCAGCTGTTGAGAAGGATGTGTTATCCAGATCCGGGATTAGAAAAAGTTACCGATGGTAGACAGACTCGATTTGCCAGTACCAAAGACTTTGTCCACCTGGCCGAATCTATTTATGGAGCATCGCTGGATTGGTTCTTTTCTATTTATTTAAGGCAGCCTGCATTACCGGAATTATTAGTTGAGCGAAACGATGATACTGTCAAATTATCATGGGTTACGGATGCACCCAACCCGTTTGAGATGCCTATCGAAGTTAGAATAAATGATGAGATGACCAAGCTGAAAATGACCGATGGAGAAGACATAATTAAGGCGGATGCCGGTGCGACTATTTATATCGATCCTAATCTTCATGTTCTATTTAAAGGACCTCGGACGATTGAATAATAAAAAAGTCCACATTTATCCCATGATAATGATTTATCGACTCTGGCGTTTTTGAATCTTTCTTTCCAAAATTTGACGTCGGCAGGTATTTTTACAAAGTATCCTTCGAAAGACTTTGAAAGACATTCAACCATCCGGTCGGTTGTAATATTTTATATCATTTCTAATTGATGAGAAAACGGATGTCTATGAAGCGTAGCGAGGAAGAACTTTGTTTTTACATACATCATTTTCTCTGCTGGCTTATTTATAAAACAATTTAAGATATTCATCAAAAACAAAGACCCTATTCCTATGATAACCGGTTACTTCTTTGAGGAATTCAGCTCTAATGAAATCTGAGATTAATGAATTTGCTGCATTATAGCTTAGCCCGGTTACTTCCTTAGTTTGATTCACACTAACAATTGGTTTTTTTAATAAATAATGAAGCAATATCATCGCACTTTGACTTTTTCTGCCAAATTCAGCATAGATTTTTTGCTCAAATCGGTCTTTCATTTCTAATATGCTATACAACGTTTGCGCCGATTGTTCCGCAGTTTCAGCTATTCCGACTAAAAAATATTTTAACCATTGTTTCATATCACTTTTTGTTCGTACAAATGTTAAATTGTCATAGTATAAGCCTTTATTTTTTTCGAAATAGGCTGATAAGTATAACAATGGTTTATTTAATATTTTTTTATCAACTAAAAATAATGTTATAAGGAGTCTCCCAATTCTTCCATTCCCATCTAAAAAAGGATGGATTGTTTCAAATTGATAATGTGCAATAGCTATTTTAATAAGGTCTGGAACCTTAACATCATCATTGTGAATAAAATTTTCTAAATCGCTCATTAATCCTCCAACGTAATCTTGATGAGGAGGAATAAATGTTGCATCTTCTAAACTATTGCCTCCAATCCAATTTTGACTTGAACGAAATTCTCCGGGTAACTTATGCTCTCCTCTTACACTATCTAACAATATTCTATGTGTTTCTCTTAAAAGACGAGATGATATTGTCAAATTTTGTAGCTGTTCAATTGCGGTATTTAATGATACTATGTAATTATTTACTTCTTTCCAATCGTTCTTACGTTCAGGTGCAATTTCATCCTCGTTCATTAAGGCCTCATCGATTTGAGTTTGAGTACCTTCAATTCTACTTGATACCACTGCTTCTTTTGTGATGTGCAATTGAATGAATAAATCAATATTCGGTACAAGCTTCGAGAATGAGTTTAATTCTCCAAGTTTAATCGCTGCCTTCTCTATGAGTTGGTTTAACTTTGGATCATCCCAAATCCACGTTTCATTTATTTTTGATGGAATGAAATATTCATATCCAGTATGGCTTTTTTGATAATGTCCTGATTTATATTTTTCAAGTTGAATCATGTTTGCGAAAACTTAAATAAGCATTTTTATATCTCATTTTATGCCATAAATATACAATAAGATACATTATATCTCAACTTATGGTACTTAAAATGCGTTATGGGTCGAATAAGTCGGACCAACTTTGTGTATGTGTGGTTGTGATTATCCGGTGATCTGACCTATCCGATACGCAAATACACGAATCTTCAAATAGCCAGGATAATACATTTGACGGCCTTTACAAGCTCCTCAAGAATCAATAGCCAAGTATACTGGTAGGTATGATATCGGATTCGATTCTTTGCAAAAAGCCCGATTCGAAAAGATGAAGACTCTAGGGTTGATCATTCCCGGCATGACCAAGATAGAACGAGTTCCAAACCATTGATTTTCGGGTCCCTGAATAATTGAAATTGACATTGGATTATCCAGGGATTCGCCCTTGATTTCTATATCTTCCTCACTGAGAATTAGAATTAATGGAGTTTCTTATGCGTTCTTGTACTCAGGATTATACAAAGGATGCGTACTTATATATATTCTCTGCTTATAGGTATAGCGATTTTCAATGGTGTCGCTACAACAAATCACTGCATTTTTTGACATTAGTAGGCTTCCATCATGATCGCTTGTTGTCACCCGTTTCAATTTTAAGCTGCAGTTAGTTTTCCTTTTAATTCGTATTCCCTGCTAAAGGCGATT
>JAHEJC010000555.1 GCA_024639065.1 Lewinellaceae bacterium
TATTCCAAATAAATGGTATTTTGGTCAACCTCAAAAGCGAGCGGATATGGTGCCAGTAGACAGTTACTATTTAGGTGGAACTACCGTCGCAAGTGGTGATGAAAACCAGGTCGACTCCGATTGGTTCCAAATTGAGTTGACCTCTATCCAGGATATAGTACTATATTTCAGTAAAGGGGCTTTAACCATAGATCCTTGGGTAGATATCATTCGTGCAGAAGATATTGTTTCAGCATATTCAAATAACGCATCGATCATTCTCTCAAGGACGCAGATAATTGCTACGGATACCAGTGCAATCCAGATAGGTACATCCTTGTTACCAGGCAAATACTATTTGCGAGTCACACATGATTTACGAGCGCTTACTCCTATTCAACAGGCTGAAGTTTGGAAAGAAGCTTATCAATTCAACATTGTGACTACTCCTGCAGATTGCATAGTCAATTTAGATTTGACTGGAATACCGCTCAATACGGGAGCCTACCAAGCGATAGTTGATATTATTTCTAATACACCTGTTGACGAAACAAAAAATGTACTCTTCAGTGCGGGTCTTCAAATCTCTTTAAATCCAGGATTTGAAGTTAAAACCAATGGTGTCTTTCAAGCCACTATTTTGGGATGTGAATGAATGAATCGTTTCGGTTCTTGACTTATCTGAAGCATGTATTTTGAGAATTAAGCGGTTTTATGAAAAATTATTCATAGAAATTCCAGGACTAAATTCCTATATTTCTGATATAAAAACTGTTGAAATTTTTAATTATGGATAAAGCATTAAAAACTATGATAGATAATATGCCCGCTAAAACCGGCAAATCATTGGAAGAGTGGAAGCGGCTATTAAAGGGGAAGGCATTTGCCAAACATGGAGAAGCGGTAAAATTTTTGAAGCAAGAACATCAGGTTACCCATGGTTTTGCTAATACAATTGTCACCTTATCGAAAGACAAGTCCGAGCCATCGGATAGTTTAGTTGCCAAACAATATGTTGGTAAAGAAAACCTGAAACCCATTTATGAAAAGCTTATCGCTATTGTTAAAAAACTGGGAGATGATGTAGTCATCACACCAAAAAAAGGTAGTGTAAGTATTATCAGGAAAAGACAGTTTGCTTTAATTAAGCCAGCTACAAAAACCCGAATTGATCTGGGGCTTAAGATAAATGATAAACCCACCACAGACCGGTTAGGTAATTCTGGACCTTTTGGCACCATGTGTACTCATCGAGTGCAACTTACTAACTTAAGCGAAATAGACGATGAGCTGATTGGATGGCTGAAAGATGCTTATCAAAAAAGTATCTAAGGATAAATAGCATCTAGAACAAAGTAATAGCAACTATTTTTGATTTCTAAAATTCAATATGTTTTAGTTTGCCGAACTTAAGCCTAAACCTCCCTAGACTAGAATATCTTAAATTTGGGCACTTTGGTCCTGAATTCTTCAGAAACTGTTGATGTAAAATCATAAAAAGTGATGATTCAAGTCATTTCCTAATTAAATGTTTGTCGAGTAACTTCCTAGCTGATTAACCAAACATCTTATATTCAGTTTGAAGATGTTTTCAAGCTTAAAACCAGATTAGAAATACACTATAACTCTAAATATGAATACACATGAAACAATCAACATTTTTACTCCTGGCGACTTTTATGCTTTTATACCATAGCGCACCTGCTCAACATTTAGAAGTAGAAGGAAAAACAAAGCTAACTAATATGGAAACGGTAACGAGTGCTGCTGAAAACGTAGTTCGTAAGGCAGATGGTACCTTGGCCGTTATGACCATAAATCAAACATATTCGGTCGGTGATTTTGCCAAAGGGGGTGTGGTCTTTTGGGTGAATAGTACTGGACAACATGGAAAAGTGGTGAATATTTACAATATAGGGGCCACTCCTTGGAGCAATATTTTTGGGACATTGATTAGTCTGCCGGCTCAAAGTCAAATCAATGGAGCAGGCAATACGGTGGCTATCATACTACAAAACGGACATGAAAGATCAGCAGCCAAACACTGTGCAGATCTGGCCTATAATGGGTATGACGATTGGTATTTACCAGCACTGGATGAGCTAGCTTTAATTTATACCAACCGATCAACTATCAACACCACGGCGACTACGAATGGAGGGGAATCCCTTTCCACCAATACGTACTGGAGTTCTACCGAGCATAATAATGCAAATGCGTTATTAATTCCATTCGGCACCGGGATCCCTAGCTTTACCGCTAAAATTAATAACCATACCGTGCGAGCGATTCGAGCTTTTTAGGAGGACTTATTGAAACTGCAAAATTTAAGGTGAGGCATATTCAATCATAAAATCAAGCGCAGCGCTTTCTTCAAGAGTACAATCAATTTTGGTTCGTACTACAAGATGACTAGATCCTACATTTCTATTCGTAGCTGTCTTTTCCGGACATAATAAATCAACTAAATCTTTGATTGGGGTACTCAAAATATTAATACTTTTCAATGTCTCAACAATTTTGGTATCTTCAAATTATTCAATTGTTTACATTAAGTTTGGATAAATTCAGATTTAGAATTTAAACGAAAAGCAGAAACATAAAATGGCAATGTAGCCGGATATCTCAATTTATTTGCAATAGTATGTATAAAATCACCAATTCTGTTTCAGCCATCATTATGATCTCCTTACTGATAGGTTGTCAAAATACTTCTGGGCCTAATCGTCTATCTGATGACTCCAGTCTTCAATTGCCGGATCGTCCAAATATCTTATGGCTGGTCACTGAAGATATGGGACCTTATTTGTCTGCTTTTGGTGATTCGACCATAGCAACCCCCAATTTAAGTCGATTAGCTGCCGAAGGGGTGATCTATCCCAATCTGTATTCACCGTCCGGAGTGTGTGCACCCAGCAGAGCAGCTATAGCAACGGGTATGTACGCTTCCAGTATAGGCGCTAATCATATGCGTACTAATTCCTATACCGATGTAACCGGTCTTCCGGCCTATGAAGCAGTACCCCCTCCTGAAGTTCTTATGATGAGCGAATACCTGCGTATACATGGATATTATTGTACCAACAATTCCAAGGAAGACTATCAGTTCAAAGCACCTGTTACTGCCTGGGATGAGAGCAGCAACTACGCTCATTGGCGCAATCGGGCTCCGGATCAACCATTTTTCTCGATCTTCAATTTTACAGTAACGCATGAATCTGGTTTGTTTGAACCTTATGGCTTTAGAAAAAATGAGTTTCGTCATTATACTGCGGGAGATCGAGATTTTGCTAATAAAGCATGGAATAACCGTACCGCTGGCGATGAAACACCAGTACACATCCCGAAAGACCTGGAATTTTCTATACCACCATATCTGCCCGATACGGAGCTCGTTCGCCGTGATATGTGGAAGATGTATAATAACATCGCTGAAATGGACCGGCAGCTTGGAGCTATATTCAACCAACTGGAAATGGACGGTTTGCTTGATAGCACGATTATTTTTTTCTATGC
>JAHEJC010000165.1 GCA_024639065.1 Lewinellaceae bacterium
AAAGGCATCGCTTACTCCATCACCCGCACAAATAGAAATAGCTGTATCGCCTTGAGTAGTCGTAATCGTTCCAGCATTTGAAGTACTTGTTCTAGTTACTGTGATGGGATTAGATAAGTCAAAACAACCCATTAAATCACTGGCGTTATTACCAACTTCCGCACCACTTAATGCTCCATTATATCTAATATGCCAGATCAAGCAAGTCCCTTCTCCAGCGTCTTCCAGATCAAAAGGAGGTGCTCCGGGTAGTCCAAGTATATTGCCATCCGGGTCCGTAATGACCCAGCCACCTGTCTCTCCATCCAAGTCTCCGGATTGAATTATATCGAATGCATCACTGATTCCATCACCAGCACAGATTGATAATTCCGTTAAGCTATCAGCTGTGGTGAGACTACCCGCTTCCACGCCCATTCGCGTCACGGTGATCGGATTAGATAGGCTGAAACAGCCCATAAGATCACTGGCATTATTCCCTACAGCAGCGCCTGTTAATGTGCCGTTATATTTAACCTGCCAGATCAGGCAGGTACCAGTGCCGGCTCCTTCAAGATCAAACGGGGGTTCTTCAGGGAGGCCTAATATGCTTCCGTTAGGATCCGTAATCACCCAAGCCGTGTTTTCACCCTTAGCATCATCAGATATATTTACGTCAAATGCATCAGATGCCCCATCACCTGCACAAATGGTGATGGCTGTATCTCCTTCGGTGGTCGTAATTCGACCACCATTAGTGCTAATTCTGGTAACCGTAATAGGATTGGATAAGTCAAAGCAACCTTCAATATTGTTTGCATTACTATCCACTTCAACCCCTGTAAGTAATCCATTATATGCTATCTGCCAAATAAGACAAGTTCCTTCACCAGCATCTTCTAAGTCAAAAGGAGGACCACCGGGCAGCCCTAATATTTTTCCATTTGGATCGGTAATCACCCAACCAGTTGAATCGCCATCAATATCGTCTGTAATCAATACGTCAAAAGCATCACTGATGCCATCACCAGGACAAATCGTTAATTCTGTAACACTATCCTCTGTGGCGATCGTCCCTGCATGCACACCATTGCGGGTTACCGTAATCGCATTGGATAAATCAAAACATCCCATGATTTGATTTACATTATTTCCTACAACCATGTTATTAATGTTACCATTGTAACTTAAATACCAAACTAAGCAGGTTCCGGAACCAGCACCTTCTAAATCAAACTCAGGTCCATCAGGTAGGTCAAGAATATTTCCATTTGGATCGGTGATGACCCAAGCACTATTTTCTCCATCGGCGTCCTTATTGATTACTTCAAATGCATCCTGGATGCCATCCCCTGCACAAATAGTCAGCGAAGTATCTCCGGTTATTGTGGCAATTGTGCCAGCCGCTGGTTTGGAAACTCTGGTGACAGTTATCGGATTAGATAAATCAAAACACCCTCCAATATTATTTGCATTGCTATCGATAGCTACACCAGTAAGTGCTCCATTATATGCGATATGCCAAACAAGACAAGTTCCTTCTCCAGCTCCCTCTAAATCGAAAGGTGGTCCTGCAGGGAGTCCTAAAATTTTGCCTTCAGGATCAGTAATCACCCATCCCGTAGAGTCGCCATCAATATTGTCTGTAATCAATACGTCAAAGGCATCACTCACTCCATCCCCAGCACAGATCGTAAATTCGGTTAGACTATCCGCACTGGTAATGGAACCAGCATTAACTCCATTTCTAGTGACAGTAATTGGATTAGAAAGATCAAAACAGCCTACCAGTTGACTCACATTATTTCCTTCTGCAGCATTTTGAAGATTGCCGTTATAGCTTAAATACCATAATAAACAAGTACCGGTTCCGGCTCCTTCTAGATCAAAAGTTGGTCCATCAGGCAGCCCGAGTATGTTTGCTTGCGGATCGGTAATCACCCATTGAAAATTTTCGCCAGTTGCTCCCGTATTGACTGCCTCAAAAGCATCACTGACACCATCACCAGCACAGATTGCCAATGTGGTATCTCCAGTTGATATTGCAATCCTTCCTGCCTGAGGTTGAGTAGTTCTTGTTACGGTTATGGGATTCGATAGGGCAAAACATCCTTGAATATTATTGGCATTACTGTCTACAGCTACGCCTGAAAGTGTGCCGTTATAAGCAACATGCCATACCAGGCAGGTGCCTTCACCAGCTCCTTCGAGATCGAAAGGAGGTCCTGCAGGAAGGCCCAATATCTTTCCATTTGGATCCGTGATTATCCATCCGGTTGAGTCACCATCCAAGTCTCCATTAATGGTAACTTCAAAAGCATCTGATACACCATCTCCCGCACAAATAGTAAATTCTGTAAGTCCATCTGAAGTGGTAATTGAGCCAGCATGAACACCCATTCGGGTAACAGTGATGGGATTAGAAAGATCAAAACAGCCAATAATATCTTCCACGTTATTTCCCTCAATTACATGTAGAAGGTTTCCATTATAGCTAAGATACCAAACCAGACAAGTCCCTGTTCCAGCACCTTCAAGGTCAAATGTAGGACCTGCAGGAAGACCAAGGATATTGGCTTCGGGATCGGTAATAACCCAAATAAATTTTTCTCCGGTAGCTCCAAGGTTTACAACTTCAAACGCATCACTTATTCCATCACCTGCACAAATCTGAAGGTCTGTAGCTCCTTGCATGGTAGTAATAGTACCAGCCTCTGGTTGTGATGTTCTAGTAATCGTAATTGGATTTGATAAATCAAAACAGCCCTGGATATTATTTGCATTCATACCTAACTCAGCTCCAATAATATCACCATCATAAGTGAGATACCAGAGGAGACAAGTACCTTCTCCTGCACTTTCCAAATCAAATGGTGGTAATTCTGGAAGACCTAATATAGTTCCATTGGGATCAGTGATAACCCAGGCGCTAGTTTCACCTTGAGCACGGTCAGAGACGATAACATCAAAAGCATCACTAATACTGTCACCAACACATATGGTAAACTCCGTCAAACCATCTGTTGTGGTAATTGAATCACTATTTGCAGTGCAATCTTGTCCGAATGCACTATATGAAAAGGTTAATAATAAAATGATTGAAGAAAAGGAGAGATGTAAGTTTTTTTTCATTGGTTAATTTTTAATGGTCAAACAAAGAACTTTACAAATGTCGAAAGTAGGTATTATGATATGATCACATATTTATCACAAAAGTATCACAATAGGGGATATGTCATGGGGAAGACTAAAATAGGCTGGGATATTCAACTATTCTGTTAATAATAAAAACGTGTATAACTATTAAAATCGTATCCATCCACCCTTTTCTCACATAAATAATTTAGATGTTTAATAATTGTTTACTATTCATTCAAAAAGTTGGATATTTTGGACTTAATCAATTTAATGAATTAGTTTGTCTGTTTGTTTTGGGATGAGAAGATTTAAGAACTATCTTAATTCGAAGAAAATTAACGGTTTTTGATGTCAAACACTCTTTAGTAGACTGGATTTTTATTTACCTGATATTCAATCTTTGGATTTCATCCAACAGAAAACATAAAGCATTAATCAAGGTAAAAACAGGCCTGTAAACTTATCATAAAAATGGGATTGGAAATCCGTAGACAAATTTGGTACAATTATTTCTTTTTAACATCGACGTAGCTTGACTTAAATATAGACTTGCGGCAGTAGCTTATGGATGCATCTCAATTTAAAGAAATATTTATTCGTTACTCGAAGGAGATCAACAATTATATTTATTTCCTATCGGGAAATGAAAACCTTTCAAGAGACCTTACTCAGGATACCTTCTTAAAACTATGGGAAAGAGCGGATAAGATAAAAATGCAATCGGTGGGCAGTTTTTTATATACAATTGCACGGAATCTATATCTTGATCAATATCGTCGTGAACAAGTAAAATTTAAATACTGGAAATCTCCCAGGAAAAAAGTGGAAATAGAACACCCTGAGTATCTGCTGGAGCAGCAAGAGTTTCATGAACAACTAACCGAGACTATAGAAGGATTGCCAGAGCCGCAACGGGTAGTTTTTCTGATGAACCGTATTGAAAAATTAAAATATAGAGAAATTGCTAATAAACTGGATATAAGCATAAAGACGGTGGAGAAAAGGATGCAAAAAGCCTTACTAGCCCTACATAAATTGCACAAAAAAATATAAAAAATGAGTAGGGTTTAGTGTCAGAAGGCCGTAATATGTATAATTATAGATTATGATTTCAGAAGAAGATAAAAATAATTTACTGGCTAAATGGTTGGAAGGTTCTTTAAGTAATGAACAAGTGGAAGAGTTAAAGACTTATTATGATTTAGATATTTTAAAGAAATCAGTAGATCATATTTCCAATTTTACAAGCCCTCCTTACAACCCTGAAAAAGAGTGGTCTCAACTCTCTGAAAAGATATCAGGACCGGGCAAAAGTATTAAACAGCGTTCAATTACCGGTCGAAGATTGTGGATCAGTATTAGTATTGCTGCGACGATTGCACTTTTGGTTGGTAGTTTTTTCTGGTTAAGAACGTCATCCTTTATTACAATTGAAGGTCATGGTGAGCAGGTAGTAGTGCACACCTTACCGGATCAATCTAAAGTCACTTTAATAGATGTCGGCCATATTAAGTACAACCAGAAAACCTGGCAATCAAATCGAATAATTGAGCTCAAAGGAGATGCGTTTTTTGATGTTACCGATGGCAGTGCTTTCATGGTGAAAGCGGAATTTGGGGATATAGAAGTTTTGGGAACCAGATTTTCCGTTGTTTCAGAGGAAGAGCAAAATATTATCAAATGTTTTGAGGGAAGTGTCCTGGTTTCTAACTTAAAAGACGCCACCATCATCCTGAAACCTGGTGAGGGTGTGGTGATCGATGCTAGAGAGCGTATATTAGCAATTCGCACAGTACTGTCTACAGCCCCTTGGATGACGAATGAAACAAAATTTACAGATACGGATATTCAAACCATCGGGCAGATGCTTGAGGAAATTTTTACTTGTCAAGTAATCATGACTGATAGCATCAAGAAAAAGTGTTCTGGGGTGATTATTCACAATGACCTTAGTACTTCACTAAAATTAATTTGTGACCCTTTGGATCTTAATTATGATATTATAAACCAAAAAGAAATTCGAATTTACGAGTAGTCTTAACATATATACGAACCGAATATTGAAAAATATTTTTGGATTCTATTTATTACTGTGTACGGGACTTGTCTATACACAAGAGGGAGAGTCTATGTCAACGCTGACTCCTTTGGATCATATCATTGATCAATTGGAACAGGACCATCAGATTACCTTTTCATTCGATCCTGAGCTGGTTAGGACAGTCTCTGTAAAACCAAGAAGCGGCATACAAAATTGGCAAGAATATTTGGAGAAAATCTTAGCAGATACGGAACTGACTTTTGAAATTGTCAGATCCAAGTACGTTATGCTAAAACGTAAAGCAGCGCCAATATCCAAGACCTATTCATTTTATGCTCAAGTAGTCGATGCAGAAAGTGGCGAGAGTTTACCCTATGCAACACTGCAGTTCATAAATCATAAAAACGGGTATCAGACTAATGAGTCTGGTATATTTAATTTTCAGTACACCAATGATCCTGGCGATTCGGTTGAAATCCGTTATGTGGGATATACGCCCGTTACCTTACCAATAGAAAAACTTGAGCATAAAATCACATTATCGCCCAATGCATTGCCTTTAGATGATGTCGTAGTATCGGAAAGTTCATTGTTACCGGTTGGTTATAATGCACAAGAAGGATTTTATGGTCTTAATCCAAAGCAAATTCAACTTCAAGCAGGGTGGGGTGAACCTGATTTATTGCGCATGGTACAGATGTTGCCTGGTGTTAATTCACCCAACGAGACAGCAGCAGGCCTGCATATCCGAGGCGGTACACCGGATCAAAACTTAATCCTCTGGGATGGAATTCCTGTGTACCATTCCGGTCATTTTTTTGGTATGTTTGGAGCGTTTAATCCTTATATAATTGACAGTGTAAAAATTTATAAGGGAGGTTATAATGCGGCGTATGGTGGCAGAGTTTCAGGGGTTATTGATATAAATACTCAAGCAACGCCTTACGAAGAAGCTCGATTTGGGATAGGGCTAAATTTAATAAATTGGCATGGTTACGCCAAGGTGCCTTTATTTAAGAAAAGAGTTTCTTTTACCTTTTCTACCAGAAGTTCTATTATTGATGGTTGGCGAAATAATACCTATAATAGTATATTTAACAAATTGTTTCAGATTGGAAAAATTGCTGAGTACAGAAACATAGAACAGCAAGAATTACTAAATAAAAATTTATCAAATTTTTCCTATCATGAAACGAATGCTAGAATTCAATGGCATTGGAAAAGAGGAGATGGTCTTTCGCTAAGTTATTTTGATAGCGCAGATGATTTTAAATATATTTTTGAAGTAGACCAGGAGTGGGTAACCCATGCTACTACCGATCAATTCCAAACTATTAATAAGGGGATAAACCTTCAATTGAAGAAACATATTCTACCTTCCTGGACAATAGATGTAGGATTGATCGCTTCCAACTATCAACACAATTATGATACCAGATATACGGGTGACCTGAATGATGAATATCACGTTAGGGGTAATTTGGATAACACCTTGGAAAATGTTTCCTTAAAATGGATTAATCATATTAACCTGTGTAAAAATCATCAATTAGATTTAGGCTACAATTTGAATTTCTGGGGTGTGGGTATAGGATTAATATTCGAACAGATCTGGGAGGAAGAAAAGACAGAAGTTCATTACGATATTGCTAATGCGGTGCATGCAACCTATTTCAATTATGAATTCAATTTAGCTTCAAGGCTTTACCTAAAAGCAGGATTACGCCACAATGCAGTTATTGACCAGCAAGTTAATTTTTGGGAGCCAAGGTTTTCAATCAGCTATTTAATACCTGAATCCAATTGGCAACTTAAATTTGCAACGGGACGATACGCTCAATACATATCCCAAATAATTCAAGATAACGAGTTGGGTGTTGGCGATCAACTATGGGCTACAGCAGGTATTGACAACATTCCGGTAGTAATCAGCAATGATGTGGTCCTTGGAGCCGGGTATGACAAAAAAGGTTTGTTAATCGATATCGAAGCCTATTCTAAAAATACAACTGGATTGTCAAAATTAAATCTGGACAATGCAAAAACCGGTCAAGATGGATTTTCCAGTGGCACGTCTAAAGCCATGGGATTAGAAATATTTGTTCAAAAGAAATGGAATGATTACCGGGCGTTCCTTGCTTATAATCTAAGTAAGGTAGATTATCAGTTTAATGGGTTTAATGATAACCATGCGTTTCGTCCATTGCATGATCAACCACATGTCCTGAGGATTGGCAATATGTACACTTACCGAAATTGGGAGTTTATATTGAATTTTCATTATTTGAGTGGACGGCCTTACAGCATTGGGGATGGCATTTCTGAGCATGTAAATCACGAGACTGGGGATACATATTATGAGGTTTCATATTCAACAGAGAATACGGGTAGACTGGATTCTTATCATCGGTTTGATATAAGTGTTCAGAAAAAATGGTTAATAAAAAAGACTCAACTAGTAGCTGGGGTGTCACTATTTAATTTAACCAATGCTTCAAATTTATCTGCCCGCCACTATTATATCTTTAACCCGGATTCAAATGATGTTCCCCAACAAAATTATTTCAATGAAGTAGGCTTGAACCGTACTTTAAATATGTATTTCCGCGCTGAATTTTAAATGAACATCGATCCACATATTTTTTTCATAAAGAAAAGATTGGATAAACTATAGGGTAAAATTTATCTACTCCGTATTAATCACAAATCAGTTAAAATAATCCATAATTAGAATAATATGATTTGTAATACGGCTAGTTTAAAAACGTATGTACCCTCTGAGAACAATCCATGGACCACCAAAAAGTTGATGCACTTGTATAGAAGAATGGGGTATAGTCTTCATTATGATGAAATTGCAGATAAAATTAAAAACGATCCAGCCCAACTTGTCGATCAAATTTTAGAAAATGCAATGGAAGCGACAATGGTTCCTGCTCCGGAGTGGGCTGAATGGACCAATCTGGATTTTGTAGATTTTGATGATAATCAGGAAAAATTTTATGAATGGGCTCCTTCCTGGATTACAACTATGTACCAAAATGGATTTCAGCAAAAAATGACCCTTTTTTGGCACAACCATTTTGTTACCCAATATGGGGCTTACAATTGTGCACCAGCAGCTTATAAATATTTAAGCCTTCTGCAATCCTATGCATTAGGGAATTTTAAAACATTTGTAAGAGAAGTAGGTAAAGATGCAGCTATGCTGATCTTTCTTAATGGTACGCAGAGTACTCGACAGGACCCTAATGAAAACTATGCGCGTGAATTATTTGAATTGTTTACGCTAGGTAGAGATAATGGTTACACTCAAGAGGACATAGAAAATACCTCCCGCGCCTTGACCGGATGGGTAGTCTATCCATGTCCAACCGTAACCTTTATTTCTTCGTTGTGGGACGGAGGAGAGAAGACCATATTTGGCCAAACCGGAAATTGGGGATATGATGATGTGATCGATATTCTCTTTGAACAAAGAGCAACCCAAATTGCCGAATATATCGCAATGAAGATATACAAACAGTTTGTGTACCATACACCGAATGAGGATATTATAGAATTATTAGCGGTAACACTTATTGAAAATGATTTTGAGTTGTTGCCGGTACTTTCACTGCTATTTAAGAGTGAACATTTCTTTGATGATTCCGTAATAGGAAATCAAATGAAAAGCCCTATTGACATTCAGTTGAATTTTATTAGACAGATAGGGTTCCCGATAGATATGGATGAAGAAGTTCCTAAAACTATTGGAGGAGTAGCAGGATTTCTTGGCCAGTCGTTATTTCAGCCACCCAATGTTGCAGGTTGGCCCGGACATCGTAGCTGGATAAGTTCAGCACATCTTAGATCGCGTTGGGAGATTCTTAGCTATTATGTTGGATCTATCTTTGAGTCTGAGTTTGATCCTTTCCAGGAAATGGCCAAATCATTATCTCCTGATCATAATGATGCCGACATCGTTACTAGATCTATTGTGGATTATTTTTTACCAAATGGATTACAAAATCTTGAAGATTACGAGAAGGCAGTGGCAACATTCAAAGTTGACATTCCAACTAATTATTTTGAAAATGGAAGTTGGAGTTTAGAGTGGGATGAAGCTAAATACCAGGTTGCTTTCCTGATCTTATATATTATCAAATTACCTGAATTTCAGATGAACTAGTTCAAGTAATCACATCTTAATTAATTATCCAAAAAAAGATAAATAGAAATAAATATGAAATCAAAGCATAAAACAATAGATGGAGCTTCAATGAGTAATCGGCAAGCACACAAAACACATCACCAGTCCATGAAGCGACGTCAGTTTATAGGAACCATGGGAATGACCAGTACTTTTTCGGTGCTGATGGGCGGCTTTTCATTAAGGGCATGGAGCAGCCCAGCCTTAATGAATGCACTAAATAATCCGGATGATGATCGGATTCTGGTCTTAATCCAGATGGGTGGGGGTAATGATGGCCTCAATACTTTAGTCCCACTTTACGATTATGATTATTACCGCAATTTAAGGCCACAAATAGGCTTGTCAGAAAATCAATTGATAAATCTAACTGATGACTTGGCAATACCAGCTAATTGTAGCGGATGGGATAATATGTGGAAAGAAGGCGCTATGAAAATTATTCAAGCAGTTGGTTACCAGGATCAGAATCTTTCCCATTTCAGGTCTTCTGATATATGGTCTAGTGCTAGTGATTCAAGTCAAGACCTTGCTTCCGGGTGGATGGGGCGATATTTAGCCGATGTATATCCTGACTTTGAGACGTCTCCTCCAGAAATTCCGCCTGCGGTGCAAATAGGAGGAATAGGAAGTTTGGTATTTAATGATGGTATGTTTAATATGGCCGTTAATGTCACCAATCCAGAAGAGCTCTCAGAAATAGCTCAGAATGGTGAACTCTACAATACCAAATCGGTGCCAGAAACATGTTATGGAGATGAGTTAAGATTCCTCAGGACGGTCACTAACAGTACTTTTATTTATTCTAAGGCCATTCAGAACGCTTATCAAGCGAGCACCAATGAAGTTGATTTTCAGAATGTCGCTAGTGATTTAGCCAATCAATTGGCTGTAGTCTCCAGGTTAATAAAAGGAGGACTAGGGACTAGACTTTACATGGTCAGTATTAACGGTTTTGATACGCACGCCAACCAAAATAATGCCCACCCCTATCTTTTACAGGATATAGCCAATTCAGTGGAATCCTTCTTTCAAGACCTTGAAGTGGGTGGACAGTCTGAAAAAGTGTTGGCAATGACTTTTTCAGAATTTGGTAGACGCATCGAAGAAAATGCCTCTGGGGGAACAGATCATGGAGCAGCAGCACCTTTGTTCTTGTTTGGCAAAGGATTAATGGATAATGGAGTCGTTGGAGAAAATCCAAGTTTAAAGGATTTGGATCAATATGGCAATCTAAAATATCAAACTGATTTTAGATCGATCTATGCAACCGTTCTTGAGCATTGGCTCTGTGTAAATGGAAATACAGTAGATCAATTATTAGGTAGACATTTCCCTCGTATTGAAAATCTGGTCTTACAATGCGGTGCTATAACTTCTGCCGACCCGGATGTAGAGATCCTCTCGCAGATTACCCATAGAGCGTTGTATAGTCCTGATGGTGCGGTGAGTATTAAATATGCCTTGCAGGAACAAGCGGTTGTCCAGCTCATGGTGTATGATATGAATGGGCAAGCTATTGCCAATCTGCAAGAAGGGATAAGACAACGTGGTGAGCATCGGGTTTTCCTCCATGCCTATCAACATAAATTATCCCCGGGTAGCTATGTGTATAGGCTTGCTGTAGGGACTAGACAATTTTCAAATAAGTTTGTTATCCAATGAGTAATCAGTATTGGGTAATAAGTTTTGCATACAGTGTTGTAGTCGCCTAAATCGTTGGCGATTGTAATGAGCTTGTGGCCCAAAAGAATCTTGACGAATTATGCCCAAGAATCTAATCAATTGAGAATCATAAAGCTATGCACAATCTATGAATCAATTTGTGCACAAAATAATCAATGATGAATTTACTCGACCCATTATTGGAGCAATTTTGCTTTGGTTGGAGATGGGGCATATTGTATAGAAAAGTCCTCGTTTTGATATGAGGTTTGGTTGTTTTGCCTTCTTGTTTTAAGTGTTGTTTCTATCTTAGTTTATAAGCAATGGAACTTAAGAACCTAATCAATTTGGGTCCAGTCATAAATCATCTTCGAAACTTCTGCTAACATGGCTGTACCGGCATCAAAATCATTCATTTCTTTTGATAGTAGGACCAAAACATATTGAGTCCCCTCTGGGAGCGTAACAAATCCAGAATCGTGGTGAACCCCTGTAATTGCGCCGGTTTTGTGTGCAACGGTCACATCTTCAGGCAGATACATTGGAATCATATCATTGAAGTGTTGGGCTGTAAGTATATCTGTCATTTCCTTGCATGCATGCTCACTCACCACTTGATGCTTAGCAATTTTTTCATAGATAATCATCAAGTCGTATGCTGTCGTCGAGTTACTCAGCCCTATTTCAAAAGCCTTCAGATCTTCTACTCCCCGCAGAACATATATGTCCGCCGCACCTAAGTCACGCATAGACTGGGTAACGCGTTTGGCGTCCACCAGGTCAATAAGAATATTGGTGGCCAGATTACTACTCATAGTGATCATTTCATAGATAAGCTCTCGTAGGGGTAATTTTTGTCCTACCAAATCATACAATTTTGCTTCGCTGTCTTCACCCACATCCATTTTGTAAAGACTGCTGTCGACAATGCTGTAGAATTCATCCTTTACCAAAAGCGAGTCATCTAAGGAAAATTTTCCTTGTGATGCCTGCTTATACAATTCAATCATGACCGGTGTCTTCATTGTGCTTGCCGCGTGAAAATTTTCATGTTCATTAATAAGTATGGTCTCACCTGTATTTAAATCTTTGAATGCTAAAGCAAAGGCACCGTCCATCTGGTTAAACTTTATCTGAATATCACTAATCAGATCATCCTTAGTGACGGTAGGGTTACATGCGCTCAGAATTATTACTGCAAGCCAGAAAAAAAACAGATTTTTCATATGGTTTTCATTACTCATAAATATATAAGAATGCCAGAGTAGTATTTATTGTAACTAGGTTAAATCTGTCCTTCAAACCTCAATAGAACTACCTTGTACTTAATTGAAAATAGAATCAATACAAGGAACTTAGTCAACCAATGATAGCTTACTAATTATTTTGAATAAAGAATTCTCAAATGAATCATTACTCTGTCTCGAAGTTCCACCCCCTCAAGGGAGACATCGCTTTATTACCAAATAGTTACCTCATGCAATTTTCCGTGCAAAAGGAAGTCTTTCATTGGAAATTAGGTCTAGCTCGATTAAAGATTTAATCATCTAGTATCCAGTTACTTATTGCTATGTGCAGTGAAACTAAATTCTTATTAATTAACAGATCCGGAATCTCGATTAGAAACCTAATCAACTTAATAGCCTCAGTCAACTAGTAACTAATCACCATCCCTCACTGGTCATGATAAACATAGGTTGCATTTCAAAACTATTATAATATGGTCTGTAACGCTCCACGTTATAATATTTATCAATATCAACTAGTTTTTTGGTACTGGTGACTACATCGATAGGGACATTATCATATCGACCATTTTTTAAGACAACCAGACGTCCGTCAATACCCTTTAATATTAAATCCAACGCCAGGTTTCCATAAGCCATTGGGATTATAGAATCAATTGCGTCTGGATCTCCGCAACGCACCAGATAGCCTAATTTTTGATTTATGGTATCCACTCGCATTCCATGATTATATTTTGGGGAGTGTTCTTTAATACCA
>JAHEJC010000556.1 GCA_024639065.1 Lewinellaceae bacterium
TGTGAACATTCAAATTCATTGTTTCCAAATGGATTTTTTAGTTTTAGGTTTCCACCCATAGTCGACTCAACTTGAACCTCTGCAAGCAATCCGTTATTTTTTACTGCAGAAACCAGAAAAGCGCCTTCGGTACGAAGCTGGTCAAATCGAATGTCCTTCCAGGTATCAGGGACTGCGGGGAAAACATGCACCAACCCGGTATGACTTTGTATCAACATTTCCTGAAGGCCGGCGGCAAAGGCGAAATTACCTTCCAGCGTGAAAGGGCGATAGGTAAAATTGGAATATCCTTTACCCGATTGGTCACCATTCACGTGAAAGCTGTTGGGCAGGCAGAAACTGGTCGCAAATATACGCAGAATTTCGGCAGCACCAGTACCATCAAATGCCCGGGCTTTTAAGTTGCCCATCCAACTAAATGAATAGCCAACCCATTCTCCAGAACCGACTGTTTCGAGTGTTGCTATCGTATTGCGGATAATTGCTTGATGGGCAGCTCCTTTTGAAAAATCTATAAGTCCTAACGGGTGATATGCTAGTTGATGCGAAAAATGTCGATGCGATTCTTCATACGGAAAGGTAGGTGTAAACATTAAACCGCTCTTTTCATTTACTGCAAAGTTTGGCCACTCGGATAAACTATTTTCCCATTTTTTTGCTTCTTCATCCTCTCCAAGCTCCAAGGCTAATTCCGCGGCTTTTTCATAAGTCCATCGGATCAGCGCCAAATCGAAATTGGTAGTTTCTTCAAACCAGGCTTCCCGGCTGTTGTTGTGAATTTCCGGACTTGAACTGATCGGAAGTTTTCGGACCCCTCCAGCCATTTCCGAAATATCATCTAAGTAAATGGCTACTTCCTTTATCCAGGGATAGGCCTTTTGGACTAAAAATTTCCGATCCATGGTATACCTCCAATGCAGGTAAAAATGTTGGGCGAGCCATGAAGATACCGTAGGTCCGAAAGAATACTGTATCCAACCACCCATAGGTTCACCGGTAAGGGTGGTTACCCCGGGAACATTTAATCCTTCAGTTTCGTAATAAGCCTGGGTATATTGCTTAAAGGTTTCTTTATACTTCCAAAGCCAGTCGAGAAATCCCTGCTCTTCTTCCAGGTGGTTTCCACTATAAGCTGGCCAATAGCTTAACTGGGTGTTTAGGTCATGATGGAAGTCGCCCTTCCAGGGAGGTAGCTTGCCATTATCTGCAGTCCAAACCGATTGCAATGAAATTGGCGGTGCTCCCGCACGAGCAGCAGATCCGAATTTGTATTGCTCCAACTTCCATTGTTTTTGCAATACCTCATCGGGTACGGAGATCGAGGATTTTGACCAAAATCCCTTCCACCATTTAGAATGAGTTGTGAAGGCTTCTTCGAATCCTGGCTTCAGCTTATTGTCGACGATCTCCCGGGCTGGCATTTTACGATCCCATCCAGGAAATTCAGCACTTATACTCCAGCAACCATCTATAACCTTATTTTTTTCTTGAACCTCAACGTGCACCTGGTACTTAAATCCACCCCAGCCTTCTTGATCATAAGTCATAGCGTGTTGATCCTTTTCCAAATTACCTGAAGGATATTCTAGTCGTCTTAAGTCTTGACCAGTAACCGGGTTGTCTGCTTCACTTGCTCCTTTCAAGTGGTAGGCTGGAGGAATAAGTTCGTACTCTAATGATTTATTTAGACCCTCAAATCGAAACCAGCCCACCGGATCGGTTGCATGTACAAATGTAAGCAACCTAACACCATTTTGCCATTTTACCTCGCATATAGCTTCATGGAGATATAAATGGATGGACTCAAGATCCCCTAGAAGGGATATATCAAATTCAAGTGCGGCGCCAGGAATTTTAGAAGGAGCAGGGCTTCGATCATAAGGTATATCAAATTTTTCTTGAACCGGACCATAATCCTTTTTTTGCCATTGAGCCTGCACCCACTTGTATTTCCATTCGGGCGTTTTCAGGTTTTCCATTGGACGTAAGTCCCAAAGGTCTGCCCGATCTAACGAAAATCGAAGCTTACCTTCATGTGCCCAAATGAGTGCTCCAACCATTCCATTGCCCAGGGGTATACCTTCGTCCCACACAGCGGGTAATTGATCAAAATGCATGTCTTCTGGCGATGGATCAATATCAAGTTTATGGATTCCTTCAGTACACGACCAGAAGGTTAAGCATATCAAAATCCAACAAGTTTTTTTCATGACTAAATTAATTTGATCTAATATTAATAATCTTTCAAGTCGGCACTCATTCCAGGTTCTCCAGGGATCAGATAATATCCATCAAGTATGGTAGAAGGATGTTTAAAATAGGTTTGTAAGTGGGGTATGTGTTCTAAAAAAACGATCTCATGGTCCATGGAGATATGATTATAAAGGACTAAGTGTTGATGAATTTGACCCATATCCCCAACATGCGGAACAACCGGAATACCGAATTTTTTCGACATTAAACTGATGGCTAAAAATTCCGAGATTCCTCCTACTCTTACCGCGTCAACCTGGTTAAAATGTATAGCACCCGATTGCAGAAAATTTTTAAAAATTACTCGATTAGGCACATGTTCGCCAAGGGCTATTCTTACCGGAGCTATATCTTTGGCAAGCATTACATGTGCTGAAACATCATCTGGATGGGTAGGCTCTTCTATCCAATACGGATTAATATTTTTCAGCTCTTTACATACTCGAATGGCCTGCGGGAGATTCCATTGCTGATTGGCATCCAGCATGATGGTTGCCTGGTCACCGGCTGTTTTTCTCACCAACTGAGCACGTCGAATATCGCGGCTCTCATCCGGAGAACCCACTTTAAGTTTCAGCGCCGAAAATCCCTGATCCATGGACTTTTGAATATTCTCTTTCACCTGTTTATCACTGTAATTGAACCAACCAATGGAGGTATCATATCCTGGATATCCTGTGTCCAACACACCCAATCTTTTTTCCTTCGTTTGTGCGGCTCTATCCAAAAAAGAAATAGCCTCTTCTCTGGTGAGTACTTCTTCGAGATAGGAAAGATCCAACGTATCGACCAAGGCCGCTGGTGATAGATCGATTAGTAGTTTCCACAAGGGTAGATTTCTAGCTTTCGCCCACAGGTCGAAGCACGCATTGGTTACAGCCGCCAAAGCAAGATGAATAACTCCTTTATGGGGCCCAAGCCACCTCAATTGAGGATCATTAGCCATGGAATTGGCTACCTGTCCGAAATTGGCCATCAACTCATTGATTTCTCGTCCTTCAACATATTTGACCAGGTATTCAATAGCCTGGCATACCAATTCGTTCCCATTACCCAGTGTAAAAGCAAGACCTATGCCTTCCAGTTTTTGGTCAGCCGATAATCTGCATACCGCATACGCATATACCGGATCCGTATGTACTGCATCAGAGCCATCACCTCCCCTTAGCTTAAACCGTGCATCAGCTGAAATTCCCTTTTTTATAAAGACTGCTTT
>JAHEJC010000557.1 GCA_024639065.1 Lewinellaceae bacterium
CAACAAATGCATGAGCAGTATAAGGACAAAAGGGATATTAAAATCACTCAACAGAGCGGAAAAGGCAAGGCCGATGCCGTCCGGAAAGGATACGACATGGCTTCAGGAGATATTTTGATGATTCTGGATGGTGATCTCACCGTACCACCAGAAGATCTTCCCAAATTTTATGAAGCCTTAGCCTCGAATAAGGGTGGATTCATAAATGGTAGTAGATTAGTTTATCCGATGGAGAAAAAAGCCATGCGCTTCTTAAACATGCTGGGAAATAAGTTTTTCTCGATCCTTTTTTCCTGGATGCTAGACCAACCCATAAAGGACACGCTGTGTGGAACCAAAGTGATGTTCCGCGAAGACTATATAAAGTTACAAAACAACCGATCCTACTTTGGTGAATTTGATCCATTTGGAGATTATGATTTAATCTTTGGAGCTTATAAATTGAATCTAAGAATTATCGATCTTCCGATTAAATACAGGGAAAGAGTTTATGGAGATACCAATATTTCGCGATTCAAACATGGATTGATCTTGTTAAAAATGTGTTGGTTTGCAGCTCAAAAAATAAAGTTTAAAATATAAATGTTGGGGTTCTTAAAATATAAATTTAAAGAACATATCGATTCACCTGAAAGAACTATTGAGCATAGAAGAATGATTATGAGCAAACCATTCTTAAAAAATCTATATCTTGAATGGTATGCTTTTTTTTTACAAGATATTAATAAAACTCAGAACCCTAAAGTTGTAGAAATCGGATCCGGTGGAGGTTTTTTAAAAGAATTATATCCTCAGGTTATTTGTAGTGACATCATTCCTTTGCCTTTTAATGATATGACTTTTTCAGCGTTAGATATGCCTTTTGAGAATGAATCTTTAAGCCATTTAGTTTTAATCGATACCTTTCACCATATACCTGACAGCAAATTATTTTTAGAGGAAGCAAGCAGAGTGCTCAGGACTGGTGGAAAACTGATGATGATTGAACCATATAACAGTTTCTGGGGAAGATTTATATATAAAAATTTTCATCACGAGCCATTTAGACCTGAAGGTGATTGGACGATACCTTCTTCCGGCCCAATGAGTGATGCCAATGGTGCTTTACCATATATTGTTTTTGAAAGAGATGAAGCTATGTTTTATGAAAGCTTTCCTCTGCTTCGTATTAATAGAATAGAGTATCACACACCCTTTAGATATCTTTTAAGTGGCGGTGTATCTTATAAACAATTAGTCCCGAGTTGGTCTTTTGGAATATTTAGTAATATTGATAAATTTTTTGTTAGCTTAAGTAAACAGCTTTCTATGTTTTGTAAAATAGAAATAGAAAAAATTAATTAAGACACTAATTTTAAAAAACCAAAATTATTTTTAAGTCAAATCATTAATACTATTGCCTTTTATTAAGAAGAAAGAATCACTCAATATCATCATTATTGGCCCGGCTCACCCCTTAAGAGGAGGTCTTTCCTCCTATAACCACAGGCTTGCACAGGAATTTATTCTACATGGTCATCAGGTAAAGATTCACACTTTTTCCTTACAGTACCCCGGTATCTTTTTCCCAGGGAAATCACAATATTCAGATGATCCTGCCCCCCGTAATATTGAAATCGAAAGATCCATTAACTCGATCAATCCATTTAGCTGGATAAAAGTAGGCAGACAAATTGCAACCGAAAAACCAGATATTGTTTTATGCATGTACTGGTTACCCTTTATGGCCCCGTGTTTTGGGACTATTGCCAGATTAAGTAGAAAGAATAAAAGCTCGGTGATTCTATCGATTATTCACAATCTATTGCCCCATGAGAAAAGGATCGGTGATCGTTCGCTATCAAAATATTTTATCAATTCAGTGGATGGGTTTGTTGCTCAGTCAAAATCCGTATTGGAGGATTTGGCATCCTTCGGTATTACCAAGAACACGAAATTAGTTCCGCACCCTATTTATGATAATTTCGGAGACCAGGTATCAAAATCAACCGCTGCTCAAGAACTAGGCCTGGACCCAGATCAAACCTATATCTTATTTTTCGGATTTATTCGGGACTATAAAGGGTTGGATATTTTATTGAAAGCGATGGCTGATCCGGAGTTGAAAAATAAAAATATCAAATTGATCGTGGCTGGAGAGTTTTATAACAATGAAGAAGAACACCTTGCATTAATTAAAAGTTTACAGATTGAAAATAATGTGATATTGCATACGTATTTTATTAGTAATGAAAAAGTGAAGTATTATTTCGGAATATCCGACCTAGTAGTACAACCCTACAAAAGCGCAACGCAAAGTGGAATATCTCAGATGGCTTATCATTTTGAGATACCTATGGTAGTGACCAATGTGGGTGGATTAGCGGAAATAGTTCCTGATGGTAAAGCCGGATATGTCACGCCCGTTGACCCTAAAGCGGTGGCAGATGCGATCGTTAATTATTTTGAAAAAGATAAAAAGAAAGCGTTCCAACAATTTATTAAAATTAAAAAAAATGAGTTTAGTTGGGAGAATATGATGAATGCAGTTACCAGCTTACATCAGAATCTGACTCAACCAAAAACTTAAAATCGTTCTTCATGCAAGCAAGTATTAAACGAATAATTTCCAATCATATAGATCTTTGCCAACAAGTTTTTGAAGAGGTAGAAAATCTCCAAAAAATAGAAAAGGTTACTTCTGCATGTATCCAAGTTTACCAGACGGGCCATAAGATCTTATTTTGTGGAAACGGAGGAAGTGCTGCGGACGCCCAGCATATTGCTGCAGAATTATCTGGCAAATTTTATTTAGATCGAAGTGCGCTTGATGCCGAAGCACTGCATGTAAATACTTCCTATTTAACCGCGGTGGCCAATGATTATTCCTTCGAGGACGTATACGCCAGGCTAGTCCAGGCAAAAGGAAAACCAGGTGATTTGCTTTTCGGAATTTCTACTTCGGGTAAATCGATAAATATCCTGCGCGCCCTTCAAAAAGCCAAAGAACTGAAAATGCACACCGTAGGATTGACTGGCGTAACCGGAGGCCCGATGAAGGATTGGTGCGATACCCTCATTCAAGTACCTTCCAAGGATGTACCCCGCATTCAAGAATGCCATATATTGATAGGCCATATTATTTGTGAATTAATAGAAAAAGAATTATTCTCTTAGGACTTGAGATATGAGTAATTTCCAAATCGATGAAAGTTGGACTTTATTTTTGGACAGGGATGGTGTGATTAATAAAAGAAATTTTAACGGCTATATCCAAACCGTTGAGGAGTTTATATTTCTCCCGGGCGTCTTTGAAGCTATAAAGACATTTTCAAAATTATTTAGAAATATTATCGTAGTAACCAATCAGCAAGGAATAGGAAAAGGTTTATTCACAGAAGATGACCTGGAAAAGATTCATAAATATATGCTCGAGGAAGTGAATGCTCATGGAGGTCGAATTGATGCGATTTATTACTGTCCCGACC
>JAHEJC010000558.1 GCA_024639065.1 Lewinellaceae bacterium
GTTTACTAATTTTAGGATCGATTTTCGACTTTATTATCTATTGTGATAAATTAATCCTTTTAATTAATCATATATGTCTTTAAAAACTAAACCTACTTTTTTTGAATTACTAAAACAATCATTTCGAGATGTGGAAGGAGGTTATGACTTATTAGCACCCAAGTTCGATCAATCTCCTTATATTACCCCTGAAGTAATTTTGATACCATTTTTCAAAAAACTTCGAGAGGAAAAAGGCGCCTTTGACAAGGGAATTGATATCTGCTCAGGTACGGGAGCCGCGTCCGTACATTTAGTCAACCTTTGTCAAAAGCATTTTGTAGCCTTGGACCTAAGTCAAGAAATGCTCAATAAATGTGCCATGAAGGTACGTCGCTTAAATGTTGAAATTGATCTAGATTTTGTAAAAGCAGATGCCTTGGATATGCCTTTTAATAATGAATTTGACATAGCCGTTTCTTTTGGAGCTTTCGGTCATATACTGGAAAAAGATGAAAATCTGTTTATTCAGCAAGTTCATAAAATATTAAAACCCGGTGGACATTTCTTTTTTATCACAACCGGCAAATATGTTTGGTGGAGTTTAAGTCTGTGGAAACAACGCCTATTTAATTTGATAATCGGAATGCGAAATTTGTTGATAAGCCCAAAATTCATCATGTATTACCTGACATTTAGGCTGCCGGCTATTAAACAAAAATTGGAATCCAATGGATTTATAGTGGAAGTTTTGGATTTGGAATTCCTTTCAGATGGATTTGTAAAAAGCGATCTCACCTTGATCAAAGACTTTAAAATGGTAAAGGCGGAAAAGCCAGTTACTGAGTAAGGATAATACCATAAATGCCATACGAATAATAAAAAAGAGCTCTATGAATACAGCTCTTTTTTATTTTGGATTATATGATTTTGGCTATCATGCCTACACTTCGGCCATTTCCTTCTGGTATTCTTTCACCAATCTGGTTTGAATATCATGTGGTACCGAAGCATACTCGGCAAATTCTATTTTAAACTTGGCCCTACCCTGAGAGATAGACCGCAAAGTAGCTGAATATTTATGCAGCTCCATTAAAGGTACTTTAGCCATGATTTTTTGATAATGACCTTCTGAATCCATTCCTTGAATAATGGCGCGACGGGTTTGCAGATCACCCATTACATCACCCATTACATCTCCAGAACATAAGATTTCCAAATCATATATAGGTTCCATGAGTTGAGGTCCTGCGTGACCAAACGATGTTTTAAATACCGCAGTTGATGCGAGCATGAAAGCCATATCATTGGAGTCTACTGGATGCATCTTACCATCATAAATACACACCCGGATATCAATGCAATAGGAGCCGGTTAATGGTCCTTCCATCATTTTTGTCATAACCCCTTTTTTGATGGCATTAGAAAATTTGGCATCGATAGATCCACCTACAATACACCAATAAAAAGCTAGTTTACCTCCCCATGGCAGGTCTTCCACTTCTTTCTTTCTAACGTTAAGATCATCAGGGTCTGGCATATTCTCAAAATAAGGTTCTATGCGCATATGGACTTCTGCAAACTGTCCGGAGCCACCTGATTGCTTTTTATGACGGTAGGAATCGTTGGCCGCTTTAGTTATGGTTTCGCGGAAGGGTATTTTCGGTCTGAAAAACTCCATTTCAACTCCATGTTCAGTTTCAATTCGATGTTTGACTGTGTCTAAATGTAATTGTCCCTGTCCATGTATGATCATTTGTTTGAGTTCTTGAGATTGCTCAATAATTAAGGTGGGATCTTCCTCATGGATCATGTGCAATGCTTTAACTAGTTTTTCTAGGTCAGACTTGCTAGGTGAGCTTACAGCTGTTCTTATCCGAGAGGTAGGAAATTTGATTGGTTTGATTTTAATATCAGATCCTTTAGGCACCAGGGTCGTATTGGTATGCGTATCTTTTAGTTTAACGGTTACCCCAATATCACCCGCCTTCAATTCATCAACCGGTTCTCGATTTTTGCCATTTCCGACAAATATTTGGGAGATTCTTTCTGAATTGGATTTATCATGATTATAGAGTTCATCACCACCTTTTATGCTTCCGGAATACACCTTAAAATAGGAAACATTCCCAACTCTGGGTTCAATATAGGTCTTAAATATAAATAGGACTGGAGTCCCATTCGCATCACAAGGAAGGGTATCACCATTTTCAAGTATTATTTTTTGCCGGGTGGAAGGATCTGGACAAATATCATTGATGAAACCCATGATTCGACCACTACCCATATTTTTTGTAGCCGAAGCGCAGAATAGAGGGCAGAAATCTCCAGATGCCATAGCTAAGGTAAGCCCCTTGGCCAATTCTTCTTCGGATAGAGATCCTTGATCAAAAAATATTTCCATGAGACCTTCATCGTTTTCAGCGGCAATTTCTACCAACTGATTATGTAATTCCTGTGCTTTTTGGATTTCAGTATCAGGGATCGGTACTTTTTCCGGTTTACCTCCTTCAGGCGAAAATTTATACATGGTCATGCGCAAGATATCTACGATCGTATCAAATTCACCCCCCTGATTGAGTGGATATTGTATTGGAAAAACTTTCTTACCGAAACGATTTTGTGCTTGCTCCAGCGTACGGTCATAATCGCATTTGTCGTGATCCATTTGGTTGACTACAAACAAGGTAGGTGTTTCATATTCTTGAATATATTCCCACATGATTTCAGTCCCTACTTCTACTCCGGTAGCTCCATTTAAAACCATGACCGCCGTATCGGCAACTTTCAAAGCACCAATTACTTCACCAACAAAATCATCAAGGCCAGGGGTATCAATAATATTGATTTTACATTTTCTCCAATTGACATGCATCAATGAACTAAATATTGAATTTCCTTTTTCGTGTTCTATGTCCGTAAAATCGGATATGGTTGACTGGTTTTCTACCGTACCCCGCCGGGTAGTTTCCTTGCCTTCGAATAGCATTGTTTCCGCAAATGTAGTTTTGCCGCATCCTGAATGGCCCAATAATACTACGTTGCGTATGTTTTTAGTATCCACACTCATGAATTTCGTCTTTTTGTAACCCAGTATGGTACCAGGTTGATTGGTAAATAATAGAATTTTAATATTTCCGCCAAAGGGTAATCAATTTATTGAATAAATAAAGAATAACAAAATATTGAGTGAAGTAAAAAGGGAATTAAAATTTAATTATAATATGATCCATGTGGATTCTTAATCATCTTTTATTTTACCCTATGGAATTTTTATTTTTGTTTGGTGCTGGATAATTAAATCTTTTCAAATTTTCTAATACTTTCGGGATACGTCAAATGAACCACTCTGTATCCACCATGAATGCCCCTTTGTATTCCCCGACGATATCATCCTGAAAATTAAGATGGAAGCTGCAGCCTGGAAAAACTTCTCCGAATTTTCTGATGCCTATAAACGAATACGAATTGCTTACATAGAG
>JAHEJC010000166.1 GCA_024639065.1 Lewinellaceae bacterium
TGGTCAAGTTTTTCGGAAAAAGGCTTTGGAACGATTGGGAGAATAAATGGGGAAATACTACACCATACAGTATTATTAACAAGGCTTTGTAGGCAGTATCAGATGAACTAATAAGCAAAAGGTAGGTTTAGTGAAAGTTCCCACAAAACTAAAAAATGATTGGTTCAAAATAACATCAGTGATAACGGTCCAGGAATACCCGATAAAATTAAAGATAAGATCTTTCAGCTTTTTTATCTACAAAACCAACCGGGCAAGGCACCGGGTTGGGATTATCGCTGAGTTATGATATTGTGAAAGCGCGTGGTGGATCTTTGACAGCACTTTCTGAAGTTGGACAAGGTTCCACTTTTACCATTAAACTACCCATAAACACCTCGCTATAATTTTGAGAATTTGTGCCGACATCAATCTTTGATTTTTACTATTACCTGATTGATGCCAAGAGCAATTTTGCAGTGGCCCTACCTGATTCCATAGCACCATTTAAGGATGGATTGCAGAGGTGATCGCCAGTTTGAAATAAGCGATCTGATATTCGGATATCATCAGCTGAAGGTTTGTATTTCAAAGAATCTAATACTGGCAGTGCGTTTGGAATTTCAAATAATTGCATGAACTCAGGTTGTTCACCGAGGCTAAGCAAAGAGATTTCTTGGGCTACCTTATCTATGATCTCTTGACGAGATAATTTCTGTTTATCTAATACAGTCACTGATATTATTGATTCTCCAGTATAGGGTTGTACGTCATTTACATAATGAAAATTATTAATGATCCACCCTGGTCTAGAGATGAGCCCAATAATTGGTTTATTAAAGATTGATTTAGTTACTCGAAAATAGAGATTATAACATTTGTTCCACAGGATAGGATCCAATTTAATAGAAGAAAGAAGTTGTAGGTGGCCGGATGCCAAAACTGTGTAATCCGTTTTGAGTTGTCGACCATCAGCCAATGTCAAAATTCTCTCATCTATTTGGGTCACGGTTGTATCTAACATGACGGTAGAATGAACCAGGTTTGCTTCCAATTGTTTAGGTATTTCCTGAATGCCTTTTGCAGGGATAGCTGCTGATCCTTCAATAAACATCTTAAACACAAACTCAAACATTCGGCTCGAAGTGAGTAGCGCATCCTCCAGGAAAATGCCACCAAAAAAAGGTCGAAAAAAATCATTGATTAGCGTATTAGAGAAGCCGTAATCCAACAAAAAATCAATTGTCTTTTTTTCATTTGATCTGAATATTTTTTGAATTGATTTTAGCTTAAGTGTTGCCACTAGCTTTAATACTAACCATTTATCCTTCAGGCTTGCAGCAGGAAACGAAATCGTCGATGTGATAAAGGGTGGATGTCTAAGCGGATCGCCTATAGGGTATAGGTGTTTATCCTTGCAAATAACCGCTCCGGGAAGAAACTTACACAGATCAAGCTTTTCAAAGTTAAGGTATCTTTTAGCGGCAGGATATGCAGTAAGCAATACCTGGAATCCATGATCCAGCGTATGATGGTCGAAATGGGTTGTCTGTAATCGGCCTCCTAAGGTGGGCTCTTTTTCGAGGATAATGGGTTCTAAACCATGCTTTTCCAATTCCAGTGCACATATTAATCCACTGATCCCTCCTCCGATGATGTGGACAATTGGTTTTTTTGATATCATGACTTTTCTTCCAGGGTATCCGAATGATGTACTTTGTCAAGATGATTAAAGAATCGTTGATAAATCTTGCCTCTGTTTTTAAATCCAGCATATAGCATAGGATATATCAATCTTGTGAGTAATCCATTTTTTGCCTGGTAGTTTATGTCATCAATAATCAACGATTTATTTGCCTCGATTTTCTTTACAATGTGCCGGTGTTTCCACGTAGAAAGAGGGAAGGGTAATTTAGTTCCTTCATCAATAAAATAGGTCTCTGAATCATTGGAGCCATGATCCGTAATTTCACTTACCCATTCCGTATTTATCAAACCACCAAATTGTAAATGAACGACATCTCCAGTTTGAGATCCTGTAAACTTTAAGATCTTAAATGGAATTAAAGGAGGTGCCAAGGCTTCAAATAAGCTGCGGTCAAAACGTTTCATGATGTCCTTATAATGGCCATCAACCAATGTCTCAAATTTAATATTCATCGTGCAGTCGGGTTTGATTATAAATCATTAGAACAATGATTTGTAGCTATTTGTTTGATATAAGATCATTATCCAACGAATCAAACTGCCATAAAAAACAAATTGCGACTGGTGGCCATCCATAATATGCTTTGGGTTTATAACGTATCCTGCTTTCCACACATTATTTAGAATCACCGGAATGGCCATACCTGATCGATTGACCATAGGGTAAGATATGAGTATGGTAATCAGTGGACGGCTAGGGTATCGGTGGGCCAGCTACGCCATTGGCCCATTGTAGTCGTTAGATTTATTGGAAAAATATTTGGCCTGGACTGCTTTCTCCTTTAACTATTTGCTGGAAGAAGTTTCCAGTGCATTCGGTTATACTCTAATTAACAAGGACTTGATCTCCAATTTATCTTATTTTGCTAAATAATCCATTTAACAGGATGGGCTTGACCGAACTACAATTACAACAATAAGGTGTAATCCAGAGACTCCGAGACATATTTCTATAAGTCAAATTAGCTAAATCCCTATGCTCACCAAGTTCAATGCATATGATGTATCTCCGGATTCTTGTTTCTCCGTTGAATTTCAGATATTCATAACCATATCCAGGTAAAGAAACATTTATAGACAGCCTAATGATAAAAAAAATAGTAGAACAAGGATTTTTGAATAGGTTTAAAATCATGAAATACCAATTCGTTTTTTTGATATCTACCTTTTTGTGCATTATGCTGAATGCTCAATATCAGGTGGAGTTTATCTTGAAGGAACAAACTGCTATAAAACATGATAGTATATTTATAGTCGGATCCTTTAATGGATGGGATTCCCTGAGTAATACCGACTACCTCATGCATTCTTTGGAATATGGTGATAAGACCATCACCCTTAACTTAGCACCAGGTACCATTGAATATAAATTTCATAGGGGGAGCTGGTTAACCGTGGAAAAGGAATATTACGGTGCTGAAGTGGAGAACAGGGTCGTGACCATTACAAAGGACACTTCATTCATTGATAGCGTAGTGGCTTGGAGGGACTTGATGCATATCGATAAAAAAATTGCCTTAGGTCGTGAAAAAACTAATGCAGGACGCGTACGTTTGCTAGCTGATATTGCCAGAGGTTATGCTTTCACAACCGAATTTTACAATGTCGATTCAGCATTTTTCTTTGCCCAAGAAGCCATTGATTTACAACAAAAAATTCTTCAATCCGGTGAATATGATTTAAGTGAAAACCCGGATTATTATATTCAGTTAATCAGGATTAAAGAAATCGTAGCCAGTTTATTACATGCTTTGGGCAACTATCCAAAAGCATTGGAAATCCGCTTGGAGAATTTTGAGATCGCCGAGAAAATACAAGATAAGTTCGCCAGAATTTACTCGATAATCAACTTGGCAGATGACTTTACATCCATGAAAGATTTTCAGAGCGTATTAAACTATGCAAAATTGGGTGAATCATTGTTTAGTATTCAAAATAATAGTGATCAGGCCTACCCATGGATGTATTTCCGTCTTTACCTTACCATTGCAGAAGCTTATTATAATCTTAACCAACTTGATTCTGCCTTGCTATACGCCAATAAAACGAACATTGTCCTTAACGAATACGATAATCCCTACTACACAATTTGGAATGATCAACTACTTGGTGACATTTTAGCGGCTAAAGGAGACCATGAAGCTGCATTTTCGGCTTACAAACAACTTATTCCCAATGCTTCCAGATTATATGCTTCTCAAGTCATAGCCAGAGCTCATACCGGCATGTCAAGGTTATTGCAAAAAGAAAATCAAATTGATTCAGCGCTTCATTACGCTCGTAAAGCACTGAACTATTATCAAAATAATGAAATCGAAGTACAAAGTTGGGGTGAAAATTCGAATAGTTTTATCGCCGAGGTTAGCCCACTCATAGCCGAACTGTACCAAAGCAAAGGACAATTGGACAGCGCATATAAGTATCTCAATCTTTCGGTCAAGCTAAAAGACGACTTGTACAATGCGGATAAGGTTAGACAGTTTCAGACCCTCACCTTCAATGAAGCAGCCAGGCGCCAAGAATTAGAACAACAAGCCAGGCAAGCCAAGGAAGCATTCCAAACCAAAGTAAAAATATATGGATTAATAACGCTGCTTATTGGCATCCTTGCATTGGCAATCATATTGTACTGGAACAATAAGCGTAAGCAGAAAGTCAACGCAACTTTACATCAACAAAAACAAGAAATTGAATCGACTTTAGAGGAATTGAAGACCACCCAAGCCCAACTAATCCAATCCGAAAAGATGGCTTCGCTTGGAGAACTTACCGCCGGTATCGCTCATGAAATCCAAAATCCCCTAAATTTTGTCAATAACTTCTCTGAAGTAAGTGGGGAATTAATTGATGAACTCTCCCAAGAGATAGAGGAAGGAAATGCAAGTGATGCTAAAGAAATTATTACCGACTTAAAACAAAATCTTGAAAAGATAAATCATCATGGTGAGCGAGCTAGTAGTATTGTCAAAGGCATGCTAGATCATTCTCGCACCACATCCGGAGAAAAAGTACTGACCGATATCAATCAAATCTGTGATGAATATCTCCGACTGGCGTACCATGGTATGCGGGCTAAACATAAATCTTTCAAAGCCTATTTCGAAACGGACTTTGCTAAAAACCTAGCCAAGATTAATATCATCCCTCAAGATATCGGACGGGTCATTTTAAATATCATTAACAATGCTTTTCAAGCTTGTACTGAGCGAAGTCGAAGTGCAGTTGCAGATAAACAAATTAACGAATCAACAAATAACCAGTCTACCGGTCTTGTAAAAGTTTCAACTGAGCAGCTCGACAATTCTATACGAATTCTAATTAGTGACAACGGTCCCGGCATACCCGACCATATTAAAGATAAAATTTTTCAACCATTCTTCACAACAAAGCCTACTGGGCAGGGGACAGGATTAGGGTTAAGCTTGAGTTATGATATAGTGAAGGCACATGGTGGTAAACTGGAAGTGTTTACTAAACCAGGACAGGGTTCTGAGTTTAAAATAATATTGCCAATTAATTAAAATAAAAAGAAATTGAGGTATCCAAATTTACTTTATATTTATACAGGTTAAGCAAATTTCCTAAAAAATGAATTTACGGAAAAAAGCCATCCGATAATGAAAGCAAAATCAATCAAAGGAAAATCTTCTGAAGAGATTCAGGAAGCATTAATGCAAAGCACGGTTGATGGTTTCAGACCGACTCTGGCGATCGTTTTCCTATCAATTAAGCAAAACCAGATGGCCATAAGGGATGTGTTTTCAAAAGAAAATATTGCCATCTTTGGGGTTACCACGGGTGGCGAATTCATAGATGAAGAAATTGGAGAGGGATCCGTTGCTGTCTTGCTATTGGAAATAGATCCTGCTCATTTTTTTATTCAATTTGCTGAATTAGATGGTACGACCGACCGACTTATTGCCCAGAGAATGGGCAAAACCGCTTTGCAGAGGTTTGACTCACCTACCTTTTTGCTTGCTGCCAGTAATATGGAAACCGAACCAGAAAAACTACTTCGTGGGTTAGAAGATGCTGCTGGTATGGATGTCAATGTCTATGGTGCTATGGCTGGGGATGATTTTACCTTGTCCGATCAATTTGTTTTTACCAACCAACAATCTAGTAATCGTGGTTGTGTTACATTGGCTTTTAATGAAGAAAAAATAATCGTAAAAGGTGTAGTAACCTGTGGATGGGAGCCGCTCGGAACGGAAAAGACCATAACAAAAAGTGAAGGACAATGGATCTATACTATTGATGGAAAACCAGCTTTGGATGTAGTCAAAAGATTTATTGGATTAGCAGATGTGAAGAAAGAAGATCGTCAGAGCCTGGTTGTTGAGGCAGCTATCAATTGTCCAATGCAACTACAACTGGAAAAAGGAGAACCGATTATGCGAGGGGTTTTTATGGCTGATTGGGACAAAAGAGCAATTATGTGTAGTGGAAGCATGCCTGAAGGATCGACGTTTCGCTTTTCGCTACCACCTGATTTGAGCATCATAGACAAGGCTATAAAGGCATCAGAAGATTTGAAAAATGATCAAATGCCTGAAGCCGACGCTTTAATAATGATTAGCTGCTTGGGGCGCTTTGTCTCTTTTGGCCCATTAATGACTAAGGAAATTGAAGGCATAAAAAATGTATGGAACGTGCCTATGGCAGGCATTTTTTCGAATGCAGAGTTGGCCAGAACGCCAGGAGGCAACCTGGAACATCACGGCTCAACGACCGTCTGTGTAGCGTTGAAAGAAAGAAACAAATAAACGAATCAACAAATAACTAGTCTACCGATCTTGTAAAAATTTTAACTGAGCAGCGCGACAATTCTATATAAATTCTAATTAAGGCAACGGTCCCGGCATACCCGATAAAATCATAGATAAATATTCCAACCATTCTTTACCACCAAACCATCGGGCAGGGATAGGCCTTAGGATTGAGTTTGAGTTAAGATATGGTGAAAGCGTTGAGGTTCGATATCCGTTGAGAAAATTCTCCTCATGGAACTATTTTTTGTTTAAATTTACCTAATTAACAAGGTCTTTAAACCTGAAGGATACATGCTGGCAAAATCTATCACTGGAAAATCAGAAAGTGAAATTCGAGAAACATTGAATCATTTGGGACCTATGGTAACCAAGGAAAATGAGGGTCTTCATGAAATATGGAAAGCTCCAATGACAGGCTTTTTCACTTATGGTGAATATGGAGAGGACCCCGAAGGCAACAACAAAATGCATTCTACAACCTGCAGTTGGGTGGTATTAAAGCAAAATATTCGGCATAAAAAATCAATACTACATTTCTGGAAAGCATGACCGATGGCTTTAAGCCCACGCTGGCCATCGTATTCGCATCGGATATCCAAGATAAAGCTGCAAAAGGGTACTGAATTTAGGATTGTATTACCTATTAATTAGGTCACCCACTTTTAGAATTATCAAAGAATGAATTTTAACATACTTTTTATTCAAATTAGTAATATCTTATAGATGAATTTATTTAGAATATAGACCCAAATAGTTTCAAAATGTCTGGCTCTCGTCAACTTGCTGCAATCATGTTCACCGACATTCAAGGGTATACTTCTTTAATGCAACAAAGTGAGCCCGCTGCGAGAGAGCTTAGACAGCGACATCGGGAAATCTTCGAATCAGAAACTGCAAAATTCAAAGGGAAGATTATCAATTATTTCGGTGACGGGACACTATCCATTTTCGAAAGTGCGGTCTCAGCCGTGAAGTGTGGACATGCCCTTCAATTAAGATTTAGAAGCAAGCCAGCGATTCCTGTGAGAATAGGCATTCATATGGGAGATATAATGGTCACTGAGGTAGACGTTATAGGTGACTCGGTGAACATCGCTTCAAGAATAGAATCAATCGGTGTCCCGGGATCAGTGCTTATATCTGGTAAAGTCTATGAAGAGATTAAAAACCATGATGAACTACTGGTCAAATCAGCTGGGTTTTTCTCCTTTAAAAACGATTCAAAAGAAAGAGAAGTATTCGCTCTTGACCTGCCAAATCTAGTTGTTCCTGAAACCGGCACCTTAGCCGGAAAGACTGAACAAAGAAGTGAACTCCCTAAAAAGAATAAGGGTAAGCAGTTTAAAATAATCAGGAATATTATGTTGGCCATAGTTTTTCTGTCTGTGTTGACGATGATCTTCTGGTCCGTTTGGTCTAAGAAAAGTAATGAAAACTGGGCCAGGAAGGAGGCTCCTTTACAAATACAGGAGTTGATTGATTTAGGTCAAAACTGGGAAGCATTTCGCATATGGGAAAAAGCTATAAATCTTTCTGATGAAGATCCAAATTTACTCAAGTTTGAGGCACTTTTATCATATTCACTCAGCCTCACCACTGAACCGGAAAAGGTTTCTATATACCGAAAACCTTTCGATGCAGATGACCATACCTATGAGTTGATAGGAATCACACCATTTAATCAAAAAAGAGTATTCAGTGGACAAACGGCTTGGATGCTGGTATCACCGGGTTATGACACACTTTACAAATTGGGTCGAGCAAGAGGTCTTTTTAATGATCACCTGATCATGCCCAAAATTGGTGAGATTCCCCAGGATATGGTTAAAGTTGACCATTTTGAATTCTCGGTGATGATTCCGGGTATTGATCACTTAGAAGCTGAACCGGTGAATCAGTTTCTGGTTGATCGATTTGAAGTCACCAATGTTGATTTTAAAAACTTCGTAGATAACGGTGGATATACCAATCCCGAGTATTGGAAATACCCGTTGGAAAAAGGCAATCAAGTTTTATCATTTGAAGAAGCCATGGATCTTTTCAAAGATGCTACGAATCGGTCTGGGCCCTCCACCTGGGAATTAGGCGATTTCCCAGATGGCACTGCTCAGTATCCCGTAACCGGAATTTCTTGGTTTGAGGCAGCTGCTTATGCAGCATTTGTAGACAAGCAATTACCTACCATTTACCATTGGAATACCATCGCTACCACCTGGTATAGTGAACTGATCGTACCCCTAAGCAACCTGGCCGGTACTGGTCTGGCACCAGTCGGTTTGTTTAAAGGACTCAGTTCAAATGGAATTTATGACATCGCGGGAAATGCCCGGGAATGGTGCTTAAACAGCAGCAATAGAAATAGTGAGCGTTTCATTATGGGCGGTGCGTGGTCCGATGCTTCCTATGCATTTACCGATGCAGGAACAGAGGACCCCTGGAATCGATCTCCCCTTAATGGATTTAGATGTATCCAATACATTACTGAAAATGAAAATCAGGAAAATCTGGAGAAAAGAGTTGACTTCTATTTTCGTGACTTTTTAAATGAACCTATTGCCAGTGATGTTGAATTTCAATTAATCAAACGACAGTTTGATTATGATAATACACCACTAAATGCAGCCATTAAAAAAATAGATGTTTCTTCAGAAGACTGGGAAGTGGAAGAAATCAGCTTTGATGCTGCCTATGGTAATGAGATCATGATGGCCTACCTCTACTTGCCAAAAAATAGTAAACCTCCATATCAAACAGTCATTTATTTTACAGGCTCCGGAGCACTATTCAGGGATAAATTTAATCCGGATAGCGAATTCCAATTAAGATATTTAGATTTTATCATTAAGAGCGGACGGGCCGTTCTTTTTCCGATCTATCAAAGCACCTATCACCGGGATGATGAGGTGACCTCAGATTATCCAAATGAGACCAATTATTATAAAGAAAGATTTATCATGTGGGGAAAGGATCTGCGACGCAGCCTAGATTATTTAGCAACCAGAGAAGACATAGATATGGAGCGGGTTGCTTACTTCGGCTATAGCTGGGGGGCTAGTAATGCCGGAATGATGGGTGCAATTGAAGATCGGCTCAAGTGTTTAATCCTAAAATGCGGAGGACTTTATCATCAACCCGCGCAACGAGAGGTAGACTTGATCAATTATTTACCCCGGGTAACCCAACCTGTACTCATGCTCAACGGTATTCATGATATGTTTTATCCCTTACAATCTTCTCAAATTCCTTTATTCGAATTGTTGGGAACAGATCCATCCATGAAGCAACATAAATTGTACGACGTAAATCACGTTATTCCTCGAAACGTATTAGTGACAGAAGTACTAAGCTGGTTAGATACTTACCTCGGAGAAGTTAATGAATAAGCGCCTGCAGACAGCTACAGACGGAAACAAAAGTGCTCTGTGAAGGTAAATCTAGCTGTTGTTCATTCAATACAAGAGCTTTTAAACCTATTTAGCGGACACAAATGAATTCAATTACGTGTTCTGGTAAACAATTTGTAAATTAGAATTTACCTGGTACGATTATAATGGATGAGGTGAACACAAATGAAGTTTTTCAAACTGATTTAACTGTAAAGATTGATGCCTTAAACAGAAAGGCATGGGACATTCATATTTCCCAACCAAAGCTGGGGCTTGAGCTAAGCAACCAGGCTTTGGCATTATCCGAGCAAGCGAATTATCGCTCGGGAATTGCTTATGCTATTCGGAATAAAGGTGTGAGTAATCGTTATCTCTCCAACTTGGAAGAAGCGCTTTCACTTTCTTTAAAAGCGATCGACTTATTTAAAGAATTAGATGATGAAAGTGGATTGGCTCAGGCACTTGTCTCCACAGGGGCTATTTACTATTATATGGGAGAATATGATCGAGGATTAGATCATTTTCTGCAAGGCTTACGACATGCGGAAACAGCCAATAATATGGAAGCGATTACTTACGCTTATAATGGTGCTGGTTACATTTACAGCTTATTGGGAAATAATTCCAAAGGATTGGATTTCCTACATAAAGCACTGGATCTATGTAAAGAAGTCCAAAATTATAATATTGAATCATCCACTTTGGAAAGTCTTGCGGTCGTTTATATGAATGATAATCAGCTGGATAATGCTTCTAAAACTTATCAAGCTTGTGTTGAGCTATGTGAAAGACACGGAGAGAAACGGAATCTTGGATACGCTTTATATGGTTTGGGAGAAATCATGATTAAGCAAAAACGATTTGAAAAAGCCAAAGAATATTTCGAAAAAAGCTTAGAAATTCACTCCAGTATCTCCTATAAAATCGGTGTTGCGCGAGCCTTATTGCAATTAGGCAAGTTATACCAAGATGAACAGAACAGTTTTGAATCAAAGAAATATCTGACCAGATCTTTGGAAGTTGCCGAAATCATCAAAGCGAAGGCCGTGATGTTTAAGGCTCATGAAGCTTTTTCGGATTTATATAGGTCTACCAAAGATTTCGATCTATTTGTTTATCACTTTGAACAGTTTCATAAATTCAAGTCCGAAGTTTTTAGAGAAGAACAGGAAACAAAGCAAAAATACATCAACCTCCAACATGAAGTAGATAAGTTAAAACAGGATTCAGAAATCAGTCAATTGCGGAATGTGGTGATGAAAGAAAAAAATGAAGAGCTTGAAAAAAAGACCGCAGAATTAGAAAAATCCTACAATAACATTTCTGTGTTGAGCAAAATTGGCCAGGACATTACTTCGACACTGGAGCTGGAGACGATCTTAATAACGGTTTACACCAATGTAAATGAGCTGATGGATGCCACCGTGTTCGGTATAGGCATTTATAATCCTAATGAGCATATTATAGAATACCGGATGTCTATCGAAAAGGGAAAACGTTATCAACCCTATCAACGCTCCATGGAAGATAAAAACCAATTTCCAGTTTGGTGTATCGAAAATAAGAAAGAAGTATTCATAAATGATATCCATAAGGAGTATTCCAAATACTTGCCTGATAAAGATTTAACCATTTTGAGTTCTGCAGCTATGGAAGATGGGTCTTTACCGGAAAGCCCTAATTCGCTTATATATTTACCGTTAATGGTCAAGGATGAAGTGATAGGCCTTTTATCCGTTCAGTCCTATCAGAAAAATGCGTATACATCTTATCATCTGGATATATTAAACACCCTGGCATCTTACACCGCTGCAGCTCTTTACAATGCCCAATCTTTCGAAACCCTTCAGCAGACGTTGGAAGAACTACAAGTGACCCAAAAACAACTTATTCAACAAGAGAAGATGGCCTCATTAGGAGAGCTTACTGCTGGCATAGCCCACGAGATAAAAAATCCATTGAATTTTGTAAATAATTTTTCTGAACTAAATATCGAGTTGATCGATGAGATGAAAGAGGCTTTACAGGAAAACCATGAAAGCGAAGCCACTGATCTGGCAAACCATATCAAAGAAAATAATGCAAAAATTGCGGCTCACGGGAAAAGAGCTGATTCTATTGTTCGGGGCATGCTCCAACATAGTCGCGCTGGCAATGGACAGAAAGAACCTACCGATCTAAATTCTTTTGTGGATGAATATTTAAGATTAGCTTATCACGGCACTAAAGCAAAAGATAAATCATTCAATGCTACCATCCATTCAGAATTTGATCCTCAGATAGGAAGTATAAATATAGTAGCACAGGATATAGGTAGGGTAATTTTGAATTTATTGACAAACGCGTTCTATGCAGTCGCTGAAAAGAAAATTAACTTTTCTAATAATTACAATCCTACCATAGAGCTAATCACCAAAAAGATTTCTAACCAAGTTATGATCCAGGTGAAGGATAACGGGATGGGTATTGCCCAGGATCTTATAGATAAAATCTTCCAGCCTTTTTTTACCACCAAACCTACTGGGCAAGGGACCGGGCTTGGACTTTCCTTGAGTTATGACATTATCAAAGCTCATGAAGGAACATTTAGTGTTAAATCCCAACCAGGAGAAGGAACAGAATTTAGTATTATTTTACCAATCTAATTATCGAATAAAATGAAAGTATTAGTTGTAGATGATGAAAAAGATGTCCAAACCCTCTTCATGCAACGGTTCAGAAAGGAAATAAAGCGAGGAGAAATGGATTTCGTTTTTGCCTTTTCCGGAGAAGAAGCATTGGAGATCATGAAAGGACTTATTCACGAAGCAGTGCTGATCCTATCCGATATTAATATGCCCGGAATGAGCGGTCTAGAATTACTTGGTCATATTAAACAGAACTACGATAAACCACCTCCCATTGTCATGATGATTACTGCTTATGGTGATCAGGAAAACTACAACACGGCCAAACAATTAGGGGCAGATGATTTTCTGACAAAACCGGTCGATTTTAAATTATTAAAAGAAAAATTAACTACCTTAAGCTAATGGCCAAGATACTAGTTGTGGATGATGAGGCGGATC
>JAHEJC010000167.1 GCA_024639065.1 Lewinellaceae bacterium
GGATGCCACGATTGGCATTTTCCTTCCCAATTTCTAATGTAGCGAATTTTTTCGCCCATTACGATATCCTGGTTCAGCGACCGCCTAGCAACACGCTGGCTACTGCATTGGATTATTATTACTTTGAAGATGCTGGTCGCACTCCTGCAAATAATCCAGCACTACGACCAGAAAAAACCATCGATTATGAAGTAGGTTTCCAACAAAAACTAAGCAATTCTTCTGCCCTAAAAATTGCAGCGTATTACAAAGAATTGAGAGACATGATCCAGCGACGCACTTACTTGTATATACCTTCACCGGTAAATACCTATGAGAGTTTTGGAAATCTTGACTTTGGTACTGTTAAAGGATTTTCTTTACAATATGATCTTAGAAGAACTAATAACCTTGAATTAACCGCAAATTACACCTTGCAATTTGCTGACGGCACAGGTTCAAATGCAAATTCTCAGCGTGGCCTTACCAGCCGTGGCAACATCCGTACTTTATTGCCTTTATCTTTCGATGAAAGACATCGAATAGTTACTACACTCGATTACAGGTACGGTTATGGTCCCAAATACAGTGGGCCAAAATGGTTTGGTCTTGATGTGTTTGCAAATGCCGGTATCAACCTCCAGACCACTGCAGTGAGTGGCAGACCCTACACCAAACTTACCAGGGCTACCCCATTTAGTGGTACTGGTTTTCAAGGTTCTATAAACGGGTCGAGATTGCCATGGAATTTTACCATGGATTTACGGGTTGACAAAAGTTTTTTAATTGGTAGACCAGGCGGTAAAAAACCAACTTTTTTAAATGTTTATTTGCGTATTCAAAATTTACTGGACACTAAAAATGTAATCGGAGTTTATCCAGCAACTGGTTCGGCTGCAGATGACGGATATCTTACTTCGTCAGACGGCCGATCTGCTCTCAATACAATTAGTTCTAGCGGCAGAGATGTAGATGCGTATTTAGCTTCTTACCAATGGGCTTTGCTTAATCCGGACCTTTATAGTCTTCCAAGAAGAGCCTACTTAGGAGCAATTTTAGAATTTTAAAAGTTAAAATGAAAAACACACAATTTAAACATAGTTTTTTATTAAGCATCAGTTTATTTGCAGTCTTGGTCATATCATCTGCACATAAACCAAATATAACACCTCGCGTAAATTCCAAAGGCGAAAAAAATCTACCAGTCTCTTTGAGAGCAGATTGTGCTACCTCACGGTCCGCTTTTGACATGTCCATTAATAATGTAAGAGCTCGATTATTAGGTGGAGGTGATGTTTGGTGGGATCTCAATGACGGAAAATATATCGTACCCAATGTTGATCCAGCTTCTGGAAAACAGGAAGTATCTTCAATCTTTGCAGGTGCTGTATGGTTGGGAGGATATGACCCTGTTGGCAATTTAAAACTAGCTGCTCAATCCTATCGTACCGGTAACGCAAATGATTTTTGGCCAGGACCTTTGGATCCACTAAACGGTACCATTGAAACGGATGTATGTGAGCAATGGGATAAACACTTTCAGGTATTAGGTGAAAATATTGCATTGCATCTAAACAACTACAATAAAGCAATTCAAGGAGGAACAAATTACGACTGTGAAACGATCCCCCTGGATGTATTGGGCTGGCCAGCAAGAGGTAATGAGTATTTCGAGGAAATACATGGATTTTCACTTCCTAATACAACCCAGGGACTAGCTGCTTTTTATGATCGTGATGGCAATGGACAATATGATCCATGTGATGGAGATTATCCGGTTATCGAGGTCCGTGGTTGTCAAGCACCTCAATATCCGGACGAGATGGTCTTTTGGATCTACAATGACGCTGGTGGTATTCATACACAAACTCAAGGTAATCCGATCCAAATGGAAGTTCAAGTACAGGCTTTTGCCTATGCAACTAATGATGAGATCAATGATATGACTTTTCAACGCTATAAATTGATCAACCGGGCTACTACACTAATAGATAGTACTTTCTTTGCCATGTGGGTAGATCCGGATCTTGGCTGTTTTACAGATGACTACATTGGATGTGATACTTCGCGATCCATGGCTTATGTTTATAATGAAGACGTGCTGGATGGAGAAACAGGATGTGACTGTCCGTTAGGTGTAGGAACCTATTGTGATGAAGTACCAATTCTTGGTGTTGACTACTTTAGAGGTCCATTGGATGAAGAAGGAAATGAAATTGGCATGTCCTCATTTACTTATTATAATAACGCCGCTGTTGGTAATTGGCCAAATGCGATGACCGATCCTCAGGTAGCCCAGGAATACTATAATTATATGTCAGGAAGTTGGAAGGATGGTACCCCATTTTCATACGGAGGCACTGGATTTCAGATTGGAGGTGACCCAATTGATTACGCATTCACCGAACCACCGAATGAGGTAACCGGTTGGTCGATGTGTACCGCAAATTTAGATTTTGGAGATCGACGGACAATTCAAGCATCTGGACCTTTCCGTCTTGATCCAGGTGCGGTGAATGAGCTTATCATAGGTGTTGTATGGGTACCTGATGTGGCTTATCCGTGTCCGGATATTGAAAGACTTTTATCTGCCGATGACCTGGCTCAGGCATTATTTGATAATTGTTTTGACATTACTGACGGTCCGGATGCTCCCGATGTAGATATAGTGGAACTAGACCAGGAACTTATACTCATCCTTTCCAATGATACCATATCATCTAATAACGCTTTTGAAGCATATCAAGAATTGGATTTACAAGCTCCAGCCAATATAGAAGATAGTCTATATGTATTTGAAGGATACAAGTTATTCCAACTTTCAAATTCTGAGGTTTCGATTGGTGAACTTGACAACCCGGACAAATCCAGACTCATTTACCAAGTTGATATTAAAAATTCTGTGAACAGTATTTACAATTGGCGTTCAATCCCAGATCCGGGTTCTCCAGAACCGATATGGCTGCCTGAAATTGTTGTAGAAGGAGCTGACGAAGGAATACGACATACATTCAGGGTCACTGAAGATCAGTTTGCCACTGATGATCGGACCCTGATAAATCATAAAAAATACTTCTATACCGTCATTGCATATGCTTATAACAATTACCGACAATTTGATCCTAAAGATGTTATAGGACAAAGACGGCCATATCTGGAAGGACGACGAAACATCCAAAAATACATTGGGGTTCCACGCCCTATCGTCTATCAAAACTTAAATGCCGCCTATGGAGATGGAGCTACGATTACACGTCTCGCTGGTAAAGGAGCTGCCGGAAATTTCTTGGATATGACTGATGAATCGCGTGAATCTATCATTAACGGTTCGTTTACAGGCGCTATTCAATACAAGCCCGGCCAAGGCCCCCTAAATATTCAGATCTATAATCCACTAGATGTAGTTGATGGCGTATTTCAGTTAACTTTTACTGATGCGGATATGAGTAATGATGTATTAGATCCGGGAGCCAAATGGCAGCTAATTGAAATAAATAATTCGAATAAAATCATTTATGCTGAGTCTACCCTTGAACAATTGAATGAACAATTAATTACCGATTATGGATTTTCCATATTAATTGGTCAGACTGATGATGTGGGCGATGAAGCGGACAACACCAACGGTACAATAGGCGTAAGTTTTGATTATGCCGATGAAAATGCAAGCCCTTGGTTTTTAGGTGTTGCAGACGACGCTGGAGGACCCATTTATAATTTCCTTAAGACAAATAATGGAGAGTTAGATTTCAATAAAGACCCCAACCAAGTATTTTCGCAATTTGGTGGTGGTGCTTTCAATCCATTCGTTTTAACCGACTATCGGAGACCAACAGACCAGACGCCCTATTTATCTCCAGCGTGGCATGACGATGCGCAGAGTTTTGATATTGTTCGTCAACGCAATCCGATACAGAATTTAAACAACGTTGACATCGTCTTTACTTCCAATAAAGATTTATGGAGTCGTTGTGTGATTGTTGAGACGGCTACGCCCTACCTTACATCAAGTCTTTGGGGTGTGGGTGTTAATACGATTGGTAATAGTAGGAATTTTGATTTACGATCAAGTCCATCAGTTGGAAAAAATGATGCTAATGGAGATGGATTACCTGACCCCGACAATGATGGTATAGGTATGGGCTGGTTTCCTGGTTATGCAGTGGATGTAGAAACAGGCGAACGACTCAATATATTTTTTGGAGAAAATTCTACTTACGATGGACGATTTCTTAAAGAATTCTTTGATGGAGGAAACCCCATTGGAGGCGATATGATGTGGAACCCGACCAGTCAGGTATTTCTGGATGCAGGTCCACCCATCAGTTTATATAATTTTCTAGTGGGTGGCCATCAATTCATTTATGTGACCAATACGGCCTATGATGAGTGTGCATTTTTGAGGGATCGATTTGATCCAAATAATAGTGACCTCAAGAAGGTCAATGGATTGCAAACAGTCACCTGGACTTCGATGCCAATATTACTGGATGGTACAAGTATGCTATCTTATGCAGATGGATTGATTCCAAACGATTTAACGGTTAAATTAAGAGTTGATAACCCATATGGAATAGCAGCAGGTACTGGGGAATTCGATGGATATCCGACCTATCAATTTGAGTTCAGCGGTACTGAAGCAGAGGACATAGTAAATGAACAAATTCCGGAAGCATTAAGAAAGATCAATGTGGCCCCAAATCCTTACTATGGTTTTAGCTCATATGAAACTTCACAATTTACCAATACGGTAAAGATTACCAATTTGCCCGCAAGATGTAATGTTACTATATACTCTTTGGATGGCCGCTTCATCAGACAATATAAACGTGATGAATCCCGCAGTCCAAGCATAGGAAGATCCAATCCCAGTATTCCAAGCAATCAAATAAATCCGGACATTGAATGGGATTTAGAAAACAGTCGCGGAATTCCGGTGGCTAGCGGGGTCTACCTGATCCAAATAGAAGCGCCAGGTCTTGGATCCAGAGTTATCAAATGGTTTGGTGTATCAAGACAGTTTGATCCATCGGGTCTTTAAAAAATATAATATGAAGCAGTTATTATTTTTTGGGTTATTCTTCTTGTCTTACCAACTAATGTGGTGTGGTAATCCTGACCGTCAAGGGGCTGCTGGTGCTTATGAACTATTGATGAACCCATGGGCTCGTTCAGCCGGATTACATAGCTTAACAACTGCTCACATACGTGGTGTAGAAGCCATGCGATTGAATGTTGCAGGGCTTTCACGAATAAATCGTACAGAAGTTTTGCTTGGACACGCCCGCTACCTTGAAGGAACCGACATTCGTATGAATGCGCTGGGAATTTCCCAGAAAATTGGCAAAAATGGAGCCTTCGGTCTCAGCATAATGGCTTTGGATTTTGGAGACATTCCGGTTACCACTACAGCACTGCCAGAAGGAACAGGAGCAACCTATTCTCCTAATTTTTTTCATTTAGGCCTTGGTTATGCGCATACTTTTGAAAATAAAGTTTCAGTGGGCATATTGTTTCGGGGTATTTCTGAATCCACTGCTGATGTAAGTGCATTGGGTTTTGCTATTGATGCCGGCATTCAATATGTTACTGGAGAAAAGGATAATTTTAAGTTTGGAATTTCTTTACGAAATGTAGGTTCAAAAATGTCATTCAACGGAGAAGGTCTTACCTATCAAGCCCCAAATCCGGATGATGGCGAAAATCTAACTATAGAGATTCGATCAGCTCCTTTTGAGATTCCGTCAGTATTAAACATTGGAATGTCTTATGATTTTTGGTTGCAGGAAGACAAACAACGGTTGACCTTAGTGGGCAACTTTACCTCAAATTCTTTTTCACGCGATCAGCTAGGTGCCGGAATCGAATATGCTCTTAATGAGCAATTTATGATTAGAGGCGGTTATAAAATTGATCTGGATTCCAAAGTCGTTGAAGACCCTAAAAGTATTTATTCTGGTCTAAGTGCTGGCATGTCAATCGAATTACCGTTGAATAAGGATAAGGATAATAAGTTTGGTATTGATTATGCTTATCGGGCTACTCAGCCTTTTGATGGAACGCATAACTTATCACTGAGAATAAGTATTTGATCAGTAGAAAGAAGTCACCTGCAGAAGACAAAAATCATCAGGTTGATGTATGTGACAGAAGTTGAGGACCAAATGCATTCATTGCATTCTCTGACCCTTGCAGGGTCATATCAACGTGGGTAAACTTAAAGTATTATTATAAGTCTAAATAAAGAAATAGTGACTATATACCAATATCATGACCAAGGATGATGAATCAAACTTGTTTATACTCAGTCAAGTTTTGCATGACGATAATTAAGGAAATAGACCATTGGAATTTGACAGGATGTTATATTTTAAGTAATTTTATAACCTTTTTCAAAGGAACATTATCATTCGATAATTATTTCTCATAAAAACGAAAGTTAGTTATGTCAGATATAACCTATTTAACCCAAGAAGGGTACAATAAGCTTAATGCTGAATTAGAACAAATGAAATCCGTTGGGAGGCAAGAAATAGCCAAGGCAATTGCCGAAGCTAGAGATAAAGGCGATCTCTCTGAGAATGCTGAATACGACGCGGCCAAGGATGCTCAGGGGATGCTGGAAATGAAGATTAACGAATTGGAAAAAACCATGGCAACAGCAAGAATTCTAGATGAATCCACAATCGATACTTCTAAGGTAGTTCTACTATCAAAAGTTAAGATCATCAATAAGAAAAATGGTCGCGAAATGACTTACAAGTTGGTTTCAGAATCGGAAGCAAACCTCAAAGAAAAAAAGATATCGGTTTCTTCTCCAATAGGCAAGGGATTATTGGGTAAAACCAAAGGTGAAATCGCGGATATTGAAACTCCCGGAGGTGTTCTTCAATTTGAAATATTAGATATATCAGTTTAATCCGATGCCTAGTCTATTTACACGTATTGTTCAAGGAGAAATTCCTTGCTATAAAGTTGCGGAAAATGATTCTTTTTTAGCATTCTTAGATATTAATCCTTTAATGAAAGGTCATACATTATGCATACCCAAAGTGGAAATCGATTATCTATTTGATTTACCGGATGATTTGATTCAAGAGATGATCCTTTTTTCCAAACAGGTGGCCAAAGGATTGCAAGAAGTAATACCCTGCAACCGGATTGGTGTTACGGTAATTGGCCTGGAAGTACCTCATGCCCATATTCATTTAATTCCAATCAATACCATTGGAGATATGAATTTCTCAAAACCAAAAATTCGTTTTAGTCCACAAGAGATGGAACAACTGGCTAACCAAATTGCTGATTCCATAAATAGGCATACTAAAGGTTAACCGTAATAAATAATTAATTATTTGAACTAAGTGGTTTGTTGAGATTCAAACAGTTTTTTCCATCCAAATCTGAATAGGATCAATAAAGCAATGAAGAAAATAATGAACCAATGAAAGGGTAAAACTGAAATTACAAAAATATGGGTTCGATCCAAAATCCACATACCTATCATAATAACTGTAATCATTAAAATCAATCCACCCAGTTGGCCAAATCCTGGAATTTGATCCATTTCCACATTCCTTTTAATAAGCCAAAAAGTAAGTATCATAACGAGGATTGGTAAAATTTGCAATACGATGTCTGTTTCAAAAACACTGCGTTTTTCAAATAAGAATAGATATATACTAAGAGTAATTGAGAATATTCCCGGTATTGATGCAAGATAAATTAGCGTCGAATATAAATACTTCCAAGGTGAAAGATGTCCTTCATTTTTTCCAAAGATTCCAGCCAAAAAAGCAGTCAAAGGAAGAGCTGTGAAGAAGAATATGGGTATAGCCGGTTGCTGTGCACAGGCATTAAAAAAATCTTGTAATGTCATCAATTGTAATTTATTATAAATCTAGTAACAGCGTCACTGGATCTTCAAGCAATTCTTTCACTTTTACCAAAAAGGTCACCGAAGTACTTCCATCAATTACTCGATGGTCATAAGATAATGCTACATACATCATCGGCCTAATAACTACTTCACCATCTATTGCAACCGGTCGTTGTATGATATTATGCATACCTAAAATAGCTGATTGAGGTTCATTAATTATTGGGGTGCTCAGCATGGAACCAAAAATTCCCCCGTTGGTTATGGTAAAAGTACCTCCTTTCATTTCATCTAGGGAAAGAGATCCAGCTCGGGCTTTTTCAGCCAGTTCCTTAATTTTAAGTTCAATTTCATGAAATTTCAGCGATTCAACATTATGAATGGGAGGGACTACTAAACCCGTAGGGGTTGAAATGGCTATAGATATATCTACGAAATCGTGATAGGTAAGCGTTTCTTCATTCAAAATTGCATTGACTTGGGGCATGTTGATCAATACTTGAGAACAAGCTTTTGCAAAAAGGGACATAAATCCTAACTTGATGCCATACTTTTCAACAAATTTTTCTTGATACTTTTTACGTAAATTAATCAGGTTATATAGATCAATCTCATTAAAAGTAGTCAGCATTGCCGTACTATTTTTAGCAGAGACAAGTCGCTTGGCAATAGTGCGCCTCATCCTACTCATCTTTTCGGTCCTTGAGGTTCGAGCGAATTGAGGAATGGAATTAATTCTAACTGGATGGAGCTCGGTTTCTCCTGGCTTCTCTGATTTGGAGCTTTGTGAAGCTTTGACAGCATCCTCTTTGGTTATGCGTCCGTCTTTTCCTGTTCCTTGGACTACACTTTCTTGTATATCATTTTCCCTGAGTATTTTAGCTGCAGCTGGTGAAGGATGTCCCTTGACCTTGTTTTCTTCTTTGCCACTCTTTTCACTAGTGGTCTCAGATTCTTCAGGTTGAGCGGTAGGTTTATCCACAGTCTCCTTCTCCACTGCTTCAGTTACACTGGTATCGATCTTAGCTACCAAAGCACCTATCTCCAGATCGTCACCTTCTTGAGCTACCCAGATAAGTTTTCCCGAAGCTTCCGCCGGAAATTCCAGCGTGGCCTTGTCCGATTCAAACTCACAAATCGGCTCATCCAAATCGACATACTCGCCATTACCTTTAATCCAACTAGAGAGCGTGACTTCATTAATCGACTCTCCAATATTCGGGACTTTCATTTCAATTACACTCATAACTTACCATTGTGTTTATTAATCCAAACAAAAATAGGAAATAGAATGCTAACTCTTTCTTATTATCTGTTTTTACCAGTAACATATTATAAAATTATGTAATGTTAACGAAATGTAAATTTGTCCACCATCTGAGCATATAAGTCGATGTTTGCGTACCTTTGCGTTGCCAAAATGAGAGGGGGATCGTTTTTGAGGGGAAAAGTTGATAAATGAAATTAACAATTTGTTGCTTAGTTGCACTTATATGCTCCAATCTTTGGGCTAATGAGATTATGCACAAAGAAGTGACGGCTCATCGAACTCATGCGGATATTAAGATCGATGGATCGCTCGATGAGGTTGATTGGCGTAATGCAGAAATAGCAAATGATTTTGTTCAACGGGAGCCCAATCCTGGAAAAAAATCCAATTACAATAGTACTGTCAAAGTCCTCTATGATGACGAAGCCATCTATATAGGTGCTTTTCTTTTTGACCCTAATCCTGATAGTATTTCTCAAGAATTGTCTGAGCGAGATAACTTTGCCAACACCGACTGGTTTGGCATCATAATAGACACCTATAGAAGTGGATTAAATGCCTTTTCTTTCGCGGTTACTCCTACAGGAATTCAATCGGATGCCAGACTTGAAAACAATAGACGTGATGATGAGGATTGGGATGCTGTTTGGGAAAGTAGTGCACGTATCGTAAATAATGGTTGGATTGCAGAATTAAAAATACCATATAGTGCTTTAAGGTTTCCAAAAGCTGATGAACAATATTGGTACATTAATTTTGGTAGGGAAGTACGAAGAGACCGCGAGGAATCATTTTGGAATCCGATCGATCCTCAAATTGATCAATTTTTAGCCCAATCAGGAATTCTTAATGGAATTCAAAATATCCAGCCTCCGCTTCGTTTAAGCGCCTTTCCTTTCATTGCTGTTTATGCAGAAAATTATCGCGATCCTAATGGGACACCTAAAAGTTCCTGGGGTAAATCATTTAACGGAGGTATGGATGTGAAATTGGGAATTTCCGAATCCTTTACCCTGGACATGACCCTAATTCCGGATTTTGGTCAAGTACAATCTGACAATATCGTTTTGAATCTTTCTCCTTTTGAAGTGCGATTTGATGAAAATCGACAATTTTTTACGGAGGGGACTGAAATTTTTCAAAAAGCGCGATTATTTTATTCCCGTCGAATTGGAAGTACACCGATTTTTTACGCAGATGTTGAAGATAATTTGCTGGAGGGTGAAACCATTCTAAGCAATCCTTCAGAATCACAATTATACAATGCTACCAAAGTATCCGGACGAACTAAAAATGGTACCGGTATTGGGATATTTAATGCAATTGTGGGCGCCTCAGAAGCTATTATCCAGTCTGAAGATGGTGAAGAATATGCTATCCAGACCAATCCTCTATCTAATTATAGTGTATTGGTATTTGATCAGCAATTAAAGAATAATTCCTATTTCTCCTTAATCAATACAAATGTTTGGAGAGATGGTAACGTATATGAGGCAAATACATCCGGAACCGAATTTAGACTACAAAATAATAAACAGACTTACGCTTTATTCGGAACAGGTGCGGTCAGTCAAAAGTATTTTACCGAAGCGGATAATGATATAGGTGAATCGATGGAGTTGGGAGTTGAAAAGATTAGTGGCAACTTTCAATGGAATGTTGAATATAATTACATAAGTCCAGATTACGACATCAACGATCTAGGCATTATTAGAAATCCAAATCATCGGTCGGTGAATGGTCGCTTTTCTTACAATCGATATACTCCCTTTGGAAAATTCAATCGGGCAGGATTATTCCTTTTTTCCAGGTATTCTCGCCTGGCTGATCCAAATGTTTTTAGTGATTTTAATTTATTTTTAAGGGCGTTTTTACGAACTAAATCATTTTGGGGTACAGGATTTAATATTCGTTGGGAGCCTATTAACACATTTGATTATTTCGAGCCTAGGACAGATGATTTTTCGAAATTCTATGAGTACCCTAAAAATTTTGGAATTGGGACATTTGTTTCCAGCAATTATAATAAGCGTTTTGCCTTTGATGCAGATATCGATTTAAGATGGTTCAATGAAGACTTGAGAAAATCCGTCCAATTTGAATTTGAACCAAGATTTAGAATTTCCAATAAATGGAATCTACGATGGTCATTTGAAAATGAGATAGAAAAAAATGACATCGGTTATGTAGACAACGTGAATGATGACATTATCTTCGGAATCCGGGATCGCCATACCATTGTAAACTTATTTCGAAGTAATTTTGCTTTTAACAAAAACAATACGGTGAGTTTTCGATTACGTCATTATTGGTCCAATGTAAAATATAACCGCTTCGTAAAATTGTTAGATGATGGTTCAATAGCTTCTCACAAATACAATGAATTGAATAATGATAATTTCAATGCTTTCACTATTGATATGGTATATCGATGGCGATTTGCACCTGGAAGTGATCTATTTGTAGTTTGGAAGAATTCAGTATACAGCAGTGATGAACTCACTGATATTTCGTATTTCCGTAATATTGATGGGTTATTTCAAAATCCGGTTTCGAATAGTTTTTCGCTCAAATGTGTTTATTTCCTGGATTACTTAAACATAACTAAACGCAAGCGCTCTGCCTGATTTCAGGTATCGGATTAAAGGTATCGAGACGATTAAAAGACAATATTCTAAAGCATCATATTTTTTCAAAATGCTTCATCCACGTCTCTTTCATTAGATGACATCCAGCTAAGGAGGGATGAACTCCATCAGGACACCAATAACTAACTGGAGCTGACTCCAACGCTTTATCAAATACACTTTGGTAAGGAATAAAGACAGCCTGATACTTTTCAGCAACTGCTCGGGCAATGTTTTGATAAGATACAAACTCAGACCATTGATCAGTTATCGCTGTTCCTCCCCGAACATAGAATGGTTCTCCAATCATTAATTTTACGCCTGGCAACCTTTCTATAGTATTATCTATTAGCATTCGCAGATCCTGATCATATGTATTTACATCTCCTTGGTAGTTATTCGAGAGGGTGTGCCAAAAATCATTTACCCCGATTAGAATGCTCAGTACAGCAGGTTTTAATTGTAGGCAATCTTCTTCCCAACGATTGGCCAATTGAAAAACCTTATTTCCACTTACTCCTCGGTTATATACGCTTATGTTCTTATCCGGATAGGATGCTAATAAATCACAGGCAACCAAGTGGGCATAACCATTACCCATACCCCAACTATCATTCGCATAATAATTAGAACGATTTCTCCCTCCATCGGTAATAGAATCACCTTGAAGCAGAATCGTGTAACGATCCGAACTGTTCACCTTTATTTTGGAACTTGCTAAACTGAAAGCACCTAATGACAAGGAGCTCTTTTCAATAAAATCTCTTCTATTCATTTTAAATTAGTTTCTCTAAAATAGGTTATCGATTGATCAAAAACAAACGGTAGGCAGTAGAAATAGGAGGAATAGATAGAGACAAATATCCTTACACGTATAGTTTTAATGACGATTTGCCCAATACTTGCAAAGAACTTATAAAACTTGTGAGCAAGGCCAAAAAAAATCAAACCAATAGTCTGACAAGTGAAATACCTCAATTGGTGAGAACGAGAGGCACAGAAATTAAATTTAACGAAGAATATATCTAGTTTGATTTCTATGCTTAAAAAGAGGC
>JAHEJC010000559.1 GCA_024639065.1 Lewinellaceae bacterium
GTAAATTTGATTTTTAAAATACATGTTTATCTCCTAAAAATAAATATAAATGGCCGCGAAAACCTACGCACTCACTCCCGAGATTGCCGAATATATCCAATCGGTGTCCCTACGCGAACTTCCCATCTTGGAAAAACTACGAGTAGAAACTCAACAAATGCACAATGGGATCATGCAGGTATCACCTGAGCTGGGCCAATTTATGCGCTTGCTGATCCAATTAACTGGTGCAAATAATATACTGGAATTGGGCGTTTTCACAGGCTACAGTACGTTGAGCATGGCTTTAGCGATGCCAGAGAACGGGCATATCATTGCCTGCGACATTAGTGATGAGTGGACCAGTATCGCGCGTAAATATTGGCTAGAGGCAAACGTATATCATAAAATAGATTTGCGCATCGCACCTGCATTACAAACCTTGAATGATCTGAAACAAATAAGGCCATTACCCTATTTCGATTTGATTTTTCTGGACGCAGATAAAGCTAACTATGGCGTTTACTATGAATCCTGCATTGAACTGCTTCGCCCAAATGGTTTGTTATTGATTGATAATACACTATGGGAATTTAAGGTAGCTGATCCCGGAATTGTCGATCTGGAAACAAATGTAATCCAGAAACTAAACAAACAAATTTGGCAGGATGAAAGAGTAGATATCAGCATCCTGCTGTTTGGGGATGGTTTAACTGTTCTTCGCAAGCGATGATTACATAAAAAGCTAGCTGAATGCGCAAAAAATTAAATTGGATTTTTCCAACTCTGTAGTTTAACCAAAGAAAAGGAGGGCCTTGTATTAGAGAGGAACTCTAGCAAAGCAACTGAAACGGAAAAAAGTTCATGAAATTTTCAGAAAAATTACTGAGCAACGAGGGTCAACGGGCATGATTTCTTTTAGTGGATAAAGTGCTTAAATCCTCGTCTGAATGACTCAGGTCGGGTAGGCGTAAAGAACTAAAAAGTGTGTGAGCCCCGAAACAGACCAAAATGAAAGCGAAGGATGTGTAAGCGATGAAGCCAAACGAGCAGGAAAACCCTCTGGCGAGTTTTTTTAGTTCAGTCTGGTTTGTGTACAACCAGGCTAATGACAACATACCGCTAAAAAAAGAATTGAACATGATTCAGAATATTAGTAGATTGATTGATTATTGAAAAAATAAAAAATACGGTAGTTCGCGGTACCGGTGCATGCAACCGATCCGTTGTATGCTCAATTCGATCTAAACAGGTGATAAAATCAAAATTATATGTAAAGTCAAAATACAACGAACCAATTATAAATGCAATTAAATTGCAAACAAGACTTTTATTAATTCTGGTTTTTTCAATTACTCAATTTCAATGCAAGCATGCACAAAAAATTAATCCAAATTTTAGTCAAATAGAATTTGATAAACTGGCCGATGAAGTTTCAAATGGTAATGTACCAGATATTTCTGCTAAAATGGTCAAAATGGAAAAGGAATCATTTATCATGCTTGATTGTAGAGAGGTAGATGAATATGAAATAAGCCATATAGAAGATGCTAGGCGAGTTGGTTTTGATGACTTTGATTTGTCTAAAATTGTGGATATTCCCAAAAGTGCAAAAATTGTCACTTATTGTTTAGTTGGAAAGAGAAGTGAGATGATAGGAGAAAAACTACAAGAGGCAGGATATACTAATGTTCATAATCTACATGGTAGCATATTAAGTTGGACGAATGAAGGGTATCCTGTGATTAATAGTAAGGGAAAAAAAACTAATAAACTACATGGATTTAAAGTAGAATTGGGTTTTGCAAAGTATTCCAAATTTAGCGAAGTAGTATATTAGACAAAATTGTTTTATTCTAGAGGAAAAGAGGAACTGGTAACAATAATGGCTAAAAGCAATAGCTCCCTTCGGGACGCAGCTGCTGATAGCCAAAATCTTGTAGCACATAAGCAACTATGAAAGTTTATAATGTACTGCACTATGGAGCACCTGAAAAAGTTCTTAGTCTTACTGAGGCTGAACAACCTGCGCCAAAAAATACCGAGGTTCTGGTAAAAGTTCGTGCTACTACGATTAATGATTACGATTGGTGCGTCACTACCGGAAAACCTTTTGCTTATCGCCTTTTCTTTGGCATATTTAGGCCCAGGAATAAATTAATGATCCCTGGAATGGAGGTAGCAGGAATTGTGGAGCAGGTCGGAAATAATGTTACAAAATTTAAAGCTGGTGATGCCGTCTACGGGGATATTTCAGATTTCGGATTTGGGAGCTTTGCCGAGTTTCTTTGCATTGATGAAAAAGCACTTGCTCGCAAGCCAGACAGCATGAGTTTTGAAGAAGCGACTAGTATTCCCCACGCAGCAATGCTGGCCCTTCAAGGTCTACGAGATGTGGGAAAGATCCAGGATGGACAGAAGGTCTTGATCAATGGCGGTGGCGGTGGCGTTGGTTCATTCGGACTTCAATTGGCTAAACTTTATAACGCAAATGTTACGGGAGTCGATACGGGTGAAAAATTAAAAGCGATGAAAACTCAAGGGTTTGATACAGTTATAGACTATAAAAAAGAAGACTTTACTAAAAGTGATCAGCAATATGATCTAATCCTTGATTGTAAGACCAGTCGATCGCTGTGGAGATTTTTAAAGGTTCTTAAACCGGAAGGAAGATACGTTTCAATAGGTGGCAGATCGGGCAAACTATTGCAAATGATTTATATGGGGCCGATGCTAAAATTATTTAGCAAGAAACGCTTGTACATGGTCACCTTAAGAGCCAATAAGGATCTGGAGTACATCAACAAGCTTTATGAGGACAATAAAATCAATTGTGTTATTGATGGTCCTTATACTTTTGATAAGATACCATGGGCGATTCAACGATTTGGAGATGGACTGCACCATGGTAAAATTGTAATTTCAGTAAATTAACTGTGCCACAAATGCTAAACCCAATGAAAACTGGCTTTAGCCAAAGCGTTAACTTCTATTGAATCGATTTGAGTCAACCTAGTATAAGCTTAGGTAATGATAGATGCACTGACTTTTTTCAATTAATATAGTATTATAAAAATGAAAGTAATAGTTATAGGCGGTACAGGACATATCGGAACTTATTTGATTCCAATGTTGGTCGACGCCAATTATGAGGTTATAAACGTGAGTCGTCAAAAATCCAGCCCTTATGTCCCGCATAGTTCCTGGAAGGCGGTAACGCACGTCGCAATGGATCGGACAGAAGCGGAAAAGCAAGGTAGTTTTGCATCTCAAATAGCGGATCTTAAGGGTGATATCATCATAGATCTGATTTGTTTTACACCTGAAAGTGCCATTGTTCTTGCCGAGGCCCTAAAAGGTAAAATCCAGCACTTTCTTCATTGTGGAACCATGTGGGTCCATGGCCATAGTGAAAGAGTACCAACTACCGAGGA
>JAHEJC010000168.1 GCA_024639065.1 Lewinellaceae bacterium
GTCTTTTTTCTTTGTTCATTATAAAAATTAATTAAACACAAGTTATCAAAAATCAATAATTGAGAAGTATTAAGGCATAGAGGTCGTATATGATTAGATCGAAAAGCACAAATTAGGATTTCATGAGATGATTAATTCTAACTAATCCTTGCCCACTCAATCGCATTCGGATTGTCTTGAAGGAAATCTCGTAATAATCGATTGTGAGGAGATTCCAACCGAGGATCTTTTTTAAGGATGGCGATCGCAATGTTTCTTGCGGACTGGACAATTTTTGAATCGGTAGCTAAATTGGACATTTTTAATTCTACTTCCCCACTTTGTTTGGTGCCCTTTAGGTCTCCTGCTCCCCGAATTTCCAGATCCGCTTCCGCAATTTCAAAACCATTATTGGTCTTGCACATAATCTCAATCCTTTTTTTAGCTTCTTTACTGCGCTTAAAACCGGTCATTAAAATACAAAAGGACTGGTTTCCTCCACGACCTACCCGGCCCCTTAATTGATGGAGCTGGGATAAACCAAACCGTTCTGTATTCTCAATAATCATCATGGTCGCATTGGGCACATCCACGCCTACTTCAATTACAGTGGTCGAGACAAGTATTTGGGTTTTCATGTCTTGAAATCGTTTCATTTCATACTCCTTATCCGTCGCTTTCATACGCCCGTGGATGACCCCGATCTGGTATTGTGGTCTGGGAAAATCAAATAACAATTGTTCATACCCGTCTTGCAAATTCTGTAAGTCCAACTTTTCCGACTCTTCTATCAAGGGATAGACCACGTAGATCTGGCGGCCTAGAGCAATCTGATCTTTCATGAATAGAATCACTTGTGGCCTCGCTGCCTCGGTTTTATGTATGGTTTTGATTTCTTTTCTTCCTGGAGGCAACTCATCGATAATTGATACCTCCAGATCTCCATACATGGTCATAGCTAATGTTCTGGGTATAGGCGTTGCCGTCATGACCAGTATGTGCGGCATATGTGGTTTGCTTTTTTGCCACAATTTTGAACGCTGTTTCACCCCAAAACGATGTTGTTCATCTATGATTGCAAGCCCTAGATTTTTAAAAATCACTGGATCTTCCAAGAGGGCATGAGTCCCGATCATAATCTGTATCTCGCCTGCTGCCAACCACTTTAATATTTCTTTCCTTTTTAATCCTTTCACATTGCCAGATAGATACCCCACTTTTATTCTCAGGCCAGAAACAAAATTACTAACAGACTGATAATGCTGCGAAGCAAGAATCTCGGTTGGAGCCAGCATGGTTACTTGATAACCATTATCCAGTGCAATCAGCATGGTCATCAAGGCCACCATAGTTTTCCCACTACCCACATCGCCTTGCAGCAATCGATTCATTTGAAAGCCTGAACCGATATCTTTACGAATTTCTTTGATTACCCGCTTCTGTGCTCCAGTCAGCTCAAAAGGTAATTTCTTTTCATAGAATGCATTGAGATAATCACCAACCTTAGAAAATACATAACCTGGAATGGTGCTACTTCTAATTAGCTTATGATGGACTAATTGAAGTTGTATAAAAAATAATTCTTCAAACTTTAATCTGAATTTTGCACGTTGCAATTCATTTTGGGATCGAGGGAAATGAACATGTAAAAAAGCCTGATACCGATCGATTAATTTTAGTTTCGAAAGCATATATGCCGGAAGCGTTTCCGGAATCATTTGTGCATTAATACGTTCAAATAGCGTCTTCAACAACTTTGCCCTGCCTTTGGCATCCAGGCCCATACGGCCCAGCTTTTCTGTACTGGAATAGATGGGGGACAAAGACAGTTGCTCTGTTGGTTGATTGGATGGTTTTTCAATTTCAGGATGGGGCAGGGTAATTTTTCCTTTGAAAGAATTTACTTTCCCGTACATTATATATTTGGCCCCAACTTCTAGGTTTTCAATCCATTGAAAACCCCTAAACCATATCAATTGAATAGTGCCGGTCTTATCTCTCAATTTGCCTGTCATCCGTTTTTTCCTCCCTACACCCTGTGATTTCAAATCGGTCAAGGTGCCGATCAATTGCACAATTTGACCATCTTCATATATGTCACTTATGTTATGAAAGATGGTTTTGTCAACATACCTAAAAGGAATGTCTTCAAGCAGATCCTGGAAGGTGTGAATTCCCAGTTCTTTTTGAAGCAGTTCTGCTCGCTTGGGTCCTACTCCTTTCAAGTATTCAATAGAGGTGTTCAATATATGATGTTGCGGAATCAAAAAGGTAAAGAGTTAAAGTTCATTTTGGTTTAAAAATAGATTACTTCGACTTAATTTAGTATATCTTTGCGACACTTCAAACTAAACCTTTTTTTCTGATGCCATCAATAAGAATTCAACAGGTACAAGAAACCGTAAAAAGGGCTTTCTCCATAGTATTACAACAAGAAGGTAGATATGTTTATCAAGATGCTTTTGTAACCGTGACTAAAGTGGAAGTTTCTCCAGATTTATCCACCGCAAAAATTTATGTAAGTGTCTACAATACTGACAATAAGCAAGCCGTCATTTTACAAATGGAGGATAATCATCACCGATTGAAGCAAGAACTGAGTCATAGATTGCGCAGACATGTACGTAGGATTCCGGAATTTACCGTTTTCCTTGATGATACATTAGACGAAATGTATCGTCTAAACCACCTTTTTGATAAGCTACACGATCAAAATCAGATGGGCGATGCTGAAGAATAGATTAAAAAGAAAAAAGTTTATGAGGTTAAAAGTCTGAAAGTCAGAATAAATGATAGGAATCGACAGGTTCACTTACTTAGGGATAAAAATATGTTTATTCAGGTAAGTATCAATCTTAGAAAACTAAGCATTAATAATATGCCGAACTGATTTATCTCATTATTCATTACTCAATACCTAGTACTCAATTACTCTATTTCAATCGCATTTATAGTCCTGGCTAAATCGGTTTTAATTGAAACGATGGTATCCTCATCTTGCAGGATGATTTCCTGATCATTTTTTGAATGGACCCTCAGCGAATTTTCTGGCTTAATTCCTAATTCCCACAATGTTTTTATGACTTGGTTACTCAATTGTCTAGTGGTAATCTTTATAGTTTGACCAATGTTCATATTAAACAGCGGTGATTCGGGGGTTCCAAATTTTGGAGGTATAGGGGAACCATGCGGATCTAACGTAGGATATCCCAGTGATTGATCTACTTCGTCCAAAATTTCATCCGACAATAGATGTTCTAATTTATCTGCTTCAGCATGAATTTGTGTCTCATCCAATCCAATTTTGTCCACCAAATAAGTTTCCCAAAGACGATGAGCTCTTACCAGTGAAGATGCTCTGGCTTTACCCTCAGGACTGAGTTGAAGTAAATGAGAAGCATTGAAAAGTCCATTTTTTTTCAACTTTAGTATTCTTCTTTTTAGCTTTGCTGTCCCAATATCAAGTTTTGAAGCAAGGTTTTCAAAGGACAGTTGGTTGGTGATCGAAAGTTTAATAGACTCTTTTAAAATGTGTTCATCTTCAATTTTCTCTCTGACTCTATGCTGAATAACTCGCTTAGCCACAATTCCTTTTTCTGGAGCAAGAAATAGAGCTAATAGGTAAATAATAGTTGCCACTATGGCCATAGCGGGCCCTGGGGTAGTTTCAAAAATGATTGCCGCAATAAGGCCTAAAACAGCAGATAAAATGCCCAGCACACTTGAAATCACTACAACTTTATTAAGCCGGTTGGTCAACAATAATGCAGTGGATGCAGGAGTAATAAGCATAGCAACCACCAGGATCACACCCACAGTTTGTAAAGCGGCTACTACTGCAAATGAAAGTAATAGCATGAGATAATAGTGGATCAATTTTACGCTGATTCCCATCGTTTGAGCTATAGTAGGCTGGAAAGTTGTAATAAATAAATATCGATAAAAAACCACCACGCTTAACAATACATAGGCACAAATGGCCGCCGTAAGCCATAAATCCTCGTTCTCTACACCAAGGACATTTCCAAAGAGAAAATCTTTTAAATCTAGATGTACACCTTCATTCCGACTTAACCAGGAAATTCCGATGACACCAATTGAAAACATGGCCGTAAATACAATACCTATGGCCGCATCATTTTTCGTTTTGGCATTGTGCTGGATCCAGGTAATGGCTACTGCAGATAGAATACCTGCTATGACTGAGCCAATAAAAAACCCGAGTACATTATAACCAAGAATAGTAAAAGCCACAACTACACCTGGCAAAATAGCATGTGATAAGGCGTCTCCAATAAGGGCCATATTGCGAAGTACAATAAAACATCCTAATATGCCACACATTAGGCCAACCATGGAAGAAGCTAACAAAGCTCTCCACGCCCATTCATATTGTAGTACTTCTAAAAGTTCAGCCAAAACTTAAAATTTAGTCTAATGTAAAAAATTTTTTAGATAAATCTAAAAATCATGTTTTCTCAACCAGGAAATCTTCAATTACACCTTCTTTTAAAGCATAAGGAGAATAAATGAGGTGCTGGATAGCGCTTTTCTCTAAAAACCATTTAATCAATAAAAGGGCTACCACTATCAAATCAGCCCTGGAATTTGGTACAGCAGGGTGCTCAAGACGTTCTTGGTAGTTTAATGAAGTTATTTCTTGAATAAATCTCAAGCTATTCATAATATCTAATGCCGAATACTGAGAAGAATATTCACCAAAATTTTCAAATAACACTTCAAAAGTTCCAGAACAACCTATTAATGTATCGATATGGTATGATTCCAGCAGCGAAACTAGCGATCCTAAGGTAGATTCCAGATGGTTTTCTAATAATCTTATCTCGTCGGGTTGTATAGGTTCACTATGGTGGTATTGATTTTTTAGAATTGCGATACCTATTGGGAAGCTTTCAATTTGAATGGGTTTACCATTTACCACAACGATGCATTCGACACTTCCACCTCCTATGTCAATGATAATACTATTGTTAATAAATTTATCCGGGACAGCGTATCGAACTCCTTGAAAAATATATTGTGCTTCTTGTACACCATCTATAACTTGAATAGATATCGCATAGCTCTGTTTTACTGCAAGAATAAATTCAGCAGCGTTGGATGCTTTTCTGAGCATGGCGGTTCCAATAGCAATCACACGGGTTGCCTTATTTTTCTCAATTTGGTCACAGAAGTTCTTAAGGCATTGCATAGCCCTCATCCAAGCTTCTGAATCAATATAGGACTTTCCTTCACTGGCCAGTTTTACATATTCTCGTGACTTGAATAATGTATTGAAACGGTTACGTTTGTGGTCCAATTCTACAATCAGCAAATGAAAAGTATTTGATCCCAAGTCTATGATTGCTGTAATGTCCACTCGATTGGGTTATGGAAGAAGGTAAAATGTATAGAAGGATATATAATAGCCTTGATAGTTTTTAGGATTGTATTCAATCAAGGAACTTTCTTGGGCTTCAAACAGAAGCGTTAATGATCTGGCAAATCTAAATCCCATTGCGATTTGATCTGTAAAATAATAATTAACCCCTGCCATCAAGGCAAAATCTTTAGAGTTAAATTCTTTAGCCAGTTCAAAGAGATTCAGTTCTTGCTCTACATTATCAAAAGTCTTTGTTTTCAGGAGCCTACCAATAGAGGCTCCAGCAAAAATTTGAAGCTTATACATTTCATTGAATGGAGAATACCATTCTTTATAATTTAATTGAAAGCTGATCTCAGCAAAATTTGTCTGTAACTGCCTCCTTTTTAAGAGCGTTTTCCTAAAGTCTTTGGTCTGACTGCCTCTTTGATTATATATCAGGTCAGTACTAAAACTGAATCGCTCGGTGATACTGGCTACTGAACGAAGACCTAACATAAATCCAGCCTTGTGATAACCTTGAAGATTATCACCATCTATTTGGGCCAGCGTCATACCTCCAATAAAACCCATAGTAAACCGTTTATCGATTTCTTTTTGAGCTTCAAGTACACTTACTTGACCAATAAAAAGGATTAGCAAAAAGTAAATTTTATTCAAATACCGTCTGTTTTATAACCATTGAAATCTGTCAGTTGTGTCCCAACTCATTGAAGTTCAACTTATTTTTCCAGATATAATAACATTTAATAAAAATTCAATTAATATATAAACTAAAACGTCTACTTTTACCTAAAGTTGATATGAACGTAATTTATGGCCAAATCCAATAAGAAATTACTTGAAGAAATTGAAAAAATCTATCAAGAATTAGATTACACCATCCGATTTGAAAAAGGAACCTTTCAATCAGGCTACTGTCTTGTTGAAAATACAAAGATTGTGGTCGTAAATAAGTTTTTTGATCAGGAAGGCCGCTTAAACAGCCTACTTGAAATACTCGACAATATCGATTTAGATCGTTCCTTATTATCTTCTGAATCCATTGAAGTACTCAAAAAGTTAAATCATTTTGAGGTAACAAATCTAAGCTTGTTTTGAAAATTACATTTTTTGGAACTGGCACATCTCAAGGAATACCGGTTGTTGGGTGCTCTTGTGCTGTTTGTACGTCATCTTCTTTTTATGATTCACGGCTTAGAACATCCGCGCTAATTGAAGTGGAAAACCAAAATATTTTAATCGATATCGGTCCGGATTTCAGGCAACAAGCGCTCCAGAACCAACTTACTACGCTTAATGCTATTTTAATAACGCATCAACACAATGATCACGTGATAGGTCTGGATGATGTCAGACCGTTTAATTTTATTCAGAAAAAATCGATGCCAGTATATGGTTTGGTGGGAGCTCTTGAGGATATTAAGGCTCGATTTAGTTATATTTTTTCCGACAGTCCTTACCCAGGTTCGCCTAAAATTGAATTAATTCCAATAAATAGATACGATATTTTTTCTTGTAATGGTATCCCGGTTCAACCAATATTAGCGGAGCACGGTGGGATGCCCGTGCTAGGATATATTTTTCAAAACAGATTGGCCTATCTAACCGATGTAAAATCCATTGATAGCCAAGAGCTAAAAAAAATCTCAGGCATTGAATTATTGGTATTAAATGCGCTGCACCATGAAAAACATCATTCACATTTAAATCTTCAAGAAGCCGTTGAACTCATTCAAGTAATCAAGCCTGATCATGCTTATTTGACCCATTTAAGTCATCGAATGGGAATTCATTTAGAAATTGAAAAACAATTACCTACTTCTATCCATTTAGCATATGATGGTCTTACTATTGAATTAGCTGAACGCTAATTTCAGAAGTACAAGGAATGGAATGAAACAGCTATTATATAAAAACTATCAATCAATGGCATCAGATATTAGTAAATTACCGTTATCCTCCAACAGGATATTGCATGAAAAACGAACCCTTGAACTGGAAATTCCATTATTAAACTATAAGATTTCAATTATAAATGAGACATTTTTCGATTTATACAATGATTTTGTACGGTATAATCTGATTAAAGAAGTTAAAGAATTAATAGCTTTATTAAATAGTAATTAACTTTAATCACAAAGAGCTACGTTCTTGAAATTATATTTATACATAGTAATACTTTTTTTTTGCATTAGTCCTAAGGACGGGGTAGCACAGCAATCGGCTCAATCTTCATTATATTTTTTCAATAAGTATAAGTATAATGCGGCCTATGCTGGGTTTGATCGATATTTGAGTATAACTGGTGCTTATCGGACCCAGTGGCTTGGAATTGCTAGAAATCCAGTAACTCAAAGTATTAATGCACATATGCCATTATACGCTTTGAAAGGATCTGTTGGAATTTCTATTGAAAATGATTTATTAGGTGCAACTACTCAATTGAGTTCATCCATTTCATACAACTACGTACACGATTCTTATTTAGGACTTTGGTCTGTTGGCACCCGTGTAGGGGTTAACCAGATCGCATTAGATGGTACACTGTTAGAAACTCCAGATGGAGTTTACGAAGACGGAGTCATCAATCATAATGACCCCCTACTACCGAATGGTAAGGCAAAGGGATTAGCACCTTTTGCTTCTATTGGAGGCTATTTCATTCATGATTTATTTGAAGCAGGCCTCTCAATAGAAAATATTATTGCATCTAAAGTTAATCTTGGAGGCCTAGGAACTGAGTGGAATGTTGACCCTACAGCAAATATTTATGGAGAATTTTTTATCAATTTTTCGGGGGTTATCAAATTTCATCCGTCATTATTTCTGAAAACCGATTTTAAAGAGACCCAATTGGATTTATCGATCCAGGCAATCTACGACGATTATTTATTTGGAGGATTAGCGTGGCGCGGATATAGTTCAAATACATTTGATGCTATAATTCTTTTCGCTGGAATACAATTGAACGATAATTGGAAGTTAGGGTACGCATATGATATTCCAGTTTCAGCGCTGAGTGTTATTTCCAGAGGATCCCATGAAGTTGTGTTAAATTTTAATTTAAATAAGTCCATTGGGCTGGGATTACCTCCAAAGACAATATATAATCCGCGATTTTAACGGATCATAAATTTTGGCAGAATTTTTGCAAATTACAAAATATGAAATAGTAAGTGGTCGTTGTTTTAACATCTGCGTTATCATAAAAGGCCGAATTGCTTATATTTTTATTATACCGAATTTATTTTTTAGTTGTTGGTAAAGCTATAAACTTGATGAAAAAGATATTAATAGTATTAGTTGGAATTCTTAGTATTTCAATATTCTCCACTTCATGCGGTAAACAAGAAACCGGCCAATTGATCGGTGTTCTTGATAGACCGTCTTGGAAAGGAATTAATCCATTTGGCATGGTATATGTCAAATCTGGTGTATTTCATATTGGAGGAAATGATCAAGATATTTTTAGTTCGTATGTCCAAAGACCTAAAGTAGAATCTATAGTAGGCTTCTTCATGGATGAAACCGAAATCTCAAATAATGAGTATAGACAATTTGTCTATTACGTTAAAGATTCTATAGCGCATACTATCATGGGTGATTTTATCCAAGATGATTATGGGAATGAATCTATCGATTGGGATTTAGGATTAGATTACTCCGATGAGATCTTAGATGAAATGTTCTTACCTGAAGATGAACGACTTACCGCAGGGAAAGAGATGGATCCCAGAATCATGAAATTTGGTTACAAGACGGTAGACTTCAACAAAGCAGCGCATAATCGTAATATACCCAGATCTGAATTAATAGAGGAGCATGAAGTAAGTGTTTATCCGGATACCTTGGTTTGGATTAGGGATTTTGCTTATTCTTATAATGAGCCAATTGCCAGGAGTTATTTTTCTCATCCGGCTTATGATGACTATCCTGTTGTCGGCATAACTTGGGAGCAAGCAAATGCATTTACACATTGGAGGACTGATTTTTGGAATAAATATCGTCCAGAAGAAAGGCTTCCTGAAGGTTTTCGGTTACCTACAGAATATGAATGGGAGTATGCAGCCCGGGGCGGAAAAGACTTCTCTCCATATCCATGGGGTGGACCATATATCAGAAATTCAAAAGGATGTTTGTTGGCGAACTTTAAGCCAGGTAGAGGTAATTATGCAGAAGATGGCGCTCTTTATACAGCTCGTGTAGATCATTACTTTCCTAATGATTACGGATTATACAGTATGGCTGGTAATGTAGCTGAGTGGACCGTATCTGCCTATTATGACAATACAAACGCTTTTATTCATGATTTGAATCCTGATATAAAATATTCAGCTAATGAAGGAGATCCGGACGTGCTTAAGCGTAAAGTAGTTCGGGGTGGATCATGGAAAGATATTGGATATTATTTACAGTGTGGAGTAAGAAATTGGGAGTACCAAGATACAAGCAAATCTTACATTGGATTCAGATGTATAATAAACAATCTGGGTAGAACTCTTCAAGAGTAAGGAAATTTCGAATTTTATTAAAAGGATGTACCCTTCAATCAATTTTAAAGATAATATACGAGTGATATCGTATACTTAGATAGTTTGTGTAATTCATTTAGTTAACTTTTAAACTCTTTTAAAAATGACTTTTTATAAAAAGAAATGGTTTAAATACCTTAAAAACCTATTAATCGGTATTGGTGCATCTTTAGTGATGTTAGGTGCCCTAGGTAAAATCAATAGTGAACCTTGGGGTGGACTCGCAATTACTGTAGGTTTGGTAACTGAGGCAATCATATTTTTAGTTCTGGGACTCCTACCACCAGAAAAAGATTACTACTGGGATAAATTATATCCAGGATTAGGAGATTATCACTCAAATATTGCCAGTATTACTCAAGGAGGAAGTGCTGCTGCTGAATTGGGTAGACCTATTAATGGAGAAGTTGTAGAAACTCAATTGGATGGGATGTTAGGCGAATTAAGAACGCTTTCAAAAAGTATTGGATCACTCAAAGCTCTACAAGAAGTGGACTTTTCTGAGACGGGCCAACAAATCAAGGCTATGAACAACTTTTATACCAGAATGACGGAAGCGATGTCTACATTAAATGAAACGGTAGAAGATACCAAACATTATAAAGAAAATTTGACAACGTTAAATCATAATCTAAGCTCTCTCAACTCGGTATATGGCAATATTTTGAATGCCTATAATCAAGGTCCTAGAGTTTAATTTTTTAATAAATTAAAAAAATAAAACCATGTCAATACCTAAGGAGCCCAGGCAGCTGATGATCAATATCATGTATTTAGTGTTGACCGCTCTATTGGCGCTGAATGTTTCAGCCGAAATATTTAATGCCTTTAAAGTTGTCGATCAGGGTTTGAATAAATCAAACTCAGTACTGGATGCGGATAATGCGCAGAAACCTGGTCAAATAGAGACTCTTTCTAAGAAGAAAAAAGAAGAGTATCAAAAATATGCTGAACAAGCACCTAAAGTACGGGAGCTTTCCGAAGAATTTTCTACTTATATCGACGGGATAGTTAACCAAATGATCGACGATGCTGGAGACAGAAATGGCCAGAAAGATGATGGTGATTATAGAACGGTTCAAGGAGTGAAAGAATTGAGAGGGAAGAAGAACAAAGATGTTACCACTCGATTTTTGATTGGTGATAAAAAAGCACCTGGGATAGGCCACGAGCTTAAGGACAAAATATTAGAGTATAGAGAGAAGTTTTTGGAATTAGTAGACGAAGAAGATCGTGCAGAGTTTGAAGCAAATATGTCTTTAAACATTGACGACGAAACTTGGAAAAACTCGAAAGATAAAAAGAGCTGGGCTGAGTATTATTTTAAGCAAATGCCTTTAGCTGCTACTTTACCGATATTCTCTAAATTTAAAAACGATGCTAAAAGCGTTGAAAATGCTATTCTGGACCGCTACTTGGAAAAAGTAGGAGGGAAAGATATCGTTTTTGATGAGTTTGCTGTAGTTTCAGCTGCTAATAAGAGTTACCTCACAAGAGGCGAATCTTATCAAGCAGATATTTTCTTGAGTGCTTTCAGTAAAAACGTAGAAAATTTAAGTGTTAGAGTTAACGGACAGTCGTTACCTATACAGAATGGCGTTGCAAAATTTTCTGCAAGACCCAATACAGTTGGTGTAAAAAGATATGAGGCTACAATCTCATTTACCAACCCAGTGACCAAAGAAGTGACAACTAAAAAGCAGACTTTTGAATATGAAGTGGGTGAACGATCTGCTAGTATTTCTTTGGATAAGATGAACAAGTTTTATGTAGGTGTCGATAATCCGATCAGTGTATCCGCTGCAGGTGTTTCCAGTAATGATCTTAAAGTATCTATTAGTGGAGCAGGTGCCACAATAAGTAAAGTGAGTTCTGCTCAGTATAATGTGAAACCAAAAGCACCAGGTAAAGCTACCGTAACGCTTTCTGGCGGTGGATTAAAGGCGATGTCTAAAGAATATATCGTAAGACCGATTCCGGATCCAGTAGTTCGATTAGGTGGGCTGAAAGTGAGTAGAATGGGTAACGGGACCTTTAAATCGCAGAGTCGATTATCACCAGTATTAGAGAACTTTGACTTTGATGCAAAATGTAATATTCTGGGATACCAGATGGTACGAGTAGCAGATGGTAAAGGAGAACGATCAGTGAATGCAGGAGCAAATTATAATGCAGATTCTAAGCGATTAGCTGGAAAAGCTACACCGGGCAACATTTACTATTATGAAAATATTAAGTGTAAGTGCCCTGGGGATGCTGCATCCAGAAGTTTGCCAGATTTAATTATTAGAATTAAATAAGAAAAATTACCTGTGAGCTTGTCTTTGATAAGCTCACCAAAAATTTTTAAATAAAAAAACAATGAAATATTTATTATCTATCATTTCCATCCTGTGTATTTATACCGCTGCATTTAGCCAACAACCATTGGCAGCAGAACGTATTATCACAGAATCAGTTGATCCAAATGAGGAACAATTTATTGATGGGGTAGTAGAAAGAAAATTAATCATCGAGAATCGGGTATTACCTTATGATAACGTTAGAGAAGCAGATATTCCCTGGGAAAAGAAAGTATGGAGAGCTGTGAACACACGGGAAAAGCTCAACTGGCCTTTCCGTTACAAGGAACTTCCTCTTTTCACAATTATGGCTGATGGCGGAAAAAATGGAGACATATCTTTATTTACGGATGATGATTTTGAGGTGCAAGTGACCCCTGATCAGCTCGATGCAAAACTTTATTTTTACGATTCGATTCCGGTAACAGATCCGGAAACTTATGAAGTGACCATTACGGTTACTAAAAATGATATCAATCCGGATGAT
>JAHEJC010000169.1 GCA_024639065.1 Lewinellaceae bacterium
TTATTTATGGAAGCCAGAGGAATTACTTCCGTATTGGGATTCTGCAAAAAAGCAAGTATTTCTTGATTTTGTTTGGCTGTATTTTGGGCTTCATTGCAACTATTGGATAGGGTAATAAATTCAGTTTGCAATTCATTATGTTGTTGACTTAGGTTTTTATGTTCAGTATAAAAGAAAGCACCTCCGATTAATACTAATGCTCCAATAGCTGCTGCTATGCCGGCCATCTTTTTCCAAAACTTATAAGGAGCAGAAAAATCAATGACTCCTTCTCCAGACAACTGATCGATTTTTTCTAAAACAGAAGCTTTGGTGCCAGGATTAGGAGACAAGGCATTTTCCTTACTTACTTGTAAAAATGCATGTTCAATGGCTTTAAGGGATTGGTTTACCTTCGGGCTTTCCTGAATGGCTTGTTCCACTATGGCCTGCTCTTCAACCGAAATATCTCCCATCACAAAGCGCTCTAAAATATCGGATGCTAATAATTTATTTATGTCCATACAACTATTTAATCATTTTCTTGATTTAAGGATATACATACACTTTTCTCAATGCTTCAATCGCTTTCTTTATTCTGCTTTTCAAAGTACCCAATGGTAAATCCAATTCTTCTGCTGCTTCTTGGTGCGTGTGCCCTTGAAAATATACCAAATCGATGATCTCCACATATTTGTTATCCAACCGACTGACATGACCTTTTAATCCCAGCGTATTTACAGACAACTCTTGTTTATTCCCTTCAAAAGTTGGATCTAAAGCTCCGGTTACTTGTTTTTTTTTAAACGCTTTGGAATTCACTTCATTAATAGAAAGATTTCGGGCAATCCGCACCAACCAGGTAAAGAGTGAACCTTTAGATTCATCATAAAGATTGCCTCGATCCCAGGCACGAACAAACGTATCCTGTAGTAATTCTTCGGCTTTCTCGGCATCGCGCACAATGCGTGAAATAATACCTAACAAAGGACCGCTGTAGTTATCATACAACCAGGCTATGACCTTTTTGTCTTTTTGCTTCAGTAAGGTTATTCGGCGATTTATGTCCTTCATACACTTTTATTACAAGGAATCATATACTAAGGTATGAATTCATCCATAGCCTTAACATTTTTTTAACGGATTATCAACATCCATATTCCAGTTACAACTGTATCTATTCGTGATAATTATTTTTTAAACGTAGAATATTCGATTTTGAGATATTCTAAAAACTTTTAGCCAAATGAAAAAATTAATTTTATTTTCTTTAGCCTTTCTAGGCTTGTTCCAAATAAATGTGCAAGCTCAAAATACATCTGTAAAAGCAATGTTTGCTAGTTATCAGGCAGACGATGTGGTTGACATCGCGATTAGTTCAGATGCGCATACTACATTAGTTGCAGCATTGAAAGCAGCAGGTCTTGTTGAAACTTTAAAAGGAGATGGTCCTTTTACTATTTTCGCCCCAACTAATGATGCATTTGATAAATTACCTGAAGGAACATTAGTCTCTTTATTGAAGCCTGAAAATAAAGACCAGCTAACCTCAATTCTCACTTACCATGTGGTTGCTGCAAACTATATGTCCACAGATGTAGTCAATGCCTTAAAGGATAATGATGGAAAATTTTCTGTTAAAACAGTTAATGGTGCAGAATTAACTATCTGGCAAGATGGTGATGACATCAAATTAAAAGATGCTCAAGGAAATTATTCTACCATCACTGCAGTAGACCTTAAAGGTTCTAATGGAGTGATTCACGTAGTCGATACTGTGGTGATGCCCTAGAAAATCAACGTAAGTTAAATCTTAAGAGCATGGCCTTAATTGGTCGTGCTTTTTTTGTTTAGGCTTTGATGAGTTATATTTTAAGATCTTTTTGAACTGGTTATGGGTGAAGACTCTTTTAATAATTAAGAGAACGTTTAAGTCATACTAAACGAATTTCAACATAACTCTACGTCCATAGAGATGCTTTTATTAGAATACACCTTTTCTTTCCAATCAATTATTGCAATAGGTCTATAAGATCATCAAATACACCAATACACAAATAAATATCACAGGGCATTTCTTAACTTTTTATTAACCTCAATCGCTCATCCAGCCTTTACTTATTCCTGTAAATAAGAGTGACAATCAATTAGAAAACCTAGAGTCTCAAAAACCTAAACCTGACTCTAAAAAAATCTAGATCAATGAAAAAAATAATTCTTTTTGTTTTTGCAATTGTAGCTTCTTTCCAGGTAACTCTACAAGCCCAATGCAATAATAACCACAAGCAAGCTAAAGCGGTTAAAATAAGTTATCATGTGGAAGATGTAGTCGATATAGCCATTGGTTCAGAAGTTCACACTACGCTGGTAGCGGCGGTTAAAGCAGCAGGACTGGTTGAAACATTAAAGGGTGATGGTCCATTCACCATTTTCGCCCCTACCAATACAGCATTTGACAAATTACCTGATGGAGCAGTGAGTACTTTATTAAAACCAGAGAATAAAGAAAAATTGACTTCGGTTCTGACTTATCATGTTATCGCCGGTCATTTTGATTCTCACGATTTTATGAATGCGTTGGAGAAAGGAAATGGAAAATTTTCTATCGAAACGGTGAATGGTGCTAGTTTGACTGTCCTGCATAAAGGTGACAGCATCCTTTTGAAAGACGTTGATGGAAACTACGCTGCGATTACCGCAGTGGATCTGAAAGGATCAAACGGAATAATTCATGTTATTGATACTGTGGTCTTACCCTAGGGTAAGAATAGTCCTTAAAGAGCGCAGCCAAAAGAGGTTGTGCTCTTTTTATCTTTCCCATCACCCTTAAGTGTGACCCGAACAGAGATTAAACAGTTTCCCGGTTCACATAGATTTTATAAGTACCACGTTTCCCTTAGTTTTGTATAGTGGTTCAAGCTTTCTTACCTTCTATTTCTCAGCATAGCGCTTGGATTTTCAAATTCAACTTACAACATTCAACATACCGCCTTTCTTTAACATTCCTCTCTGAACATTCACCATTCATCATTTCCTTCTTTATCTTTGCGGCTTCACAAACTAAAATCTTACAAGCATGGAGACCAGCTCTCATTCAATAACTTCTACCCAATCCCATTCTGTAAACTATAAGGCAGCAAACAATATTCGAGCATTAGCAGCAGCTATGGTTGAAAAAGCTAAGTCTGGGCATCCCGGTGGAGCGATGGGTGGTGCAGACTACATTCATATTCTTTTTAGTGAGTTTTTAGTCTTCGATCCTGATGATATGCAATGGCCTTTTCGGGACCGGTTTTTTTTAGACCCTGGTCATATGTCGGCCATGCTCTATTCGATTCAATCGCTTCTTGGAAATTACTCTATGGAGGATTTAAAGAACTTTAGGCAGTGGGAGAGCCCTACTCCTGGACATCCTGAACTCGATGTTTCCAGAGGTATTGAGAACACGTCTGGTCCACTTGGTTGTGGTCATACCTTTGGAGTAGGCGCAGCGATTGCTGAAAGATTTTTGACCCATCGTTTTGGTGAATGGATGGCCCATAAAACATTTCTCTATATTTCGGACGGAGGTATCCAAGAAGAAATCGCCCAAGGTGCAGGACGAACAGCCGGATTTTTGGGACTGGGTAATGTAATTATGTTTTACGATGCCAATAATGTTCAGTTGTCAACGGAGGTTGGTGACGTTATGAATGAAGACACCGGTAAAAAATATGAAGCCTGGGGATGGCAGGTCCTAACCATTGATGGTAATGATCATGATGCCATCCGAAAAGCGCTATATGAAAGTATCGAAGAGACGCGTAAACCTTCTTTAATCATTGGGAAAACAATTATGGCCAAAGGAGCTGTTACCGAAGATGGGTCTCCCTATGAGGGCATGGTGGATTCGCACGGGCAGCCTTTGGGAAAAACAAAAGCGTCTATAAGTCACACGTTACAAAACCTGGGAGCTGACCCTGAGGACCCTTTTAAAATTTATCCGGAGGTTCGAACATTCTATGATCAGATCTTAAACCAAAAAAGAGAAATAGTTGCCCAGCGAAAAAAGGCACAAGAAATCTGGGCTTCGGCAAATCCAGGGTTAAATACTAAGTTGCAGGGTTTTCTCAATAGAGAACTACCGGATTTGGATTTTTCAGCTATCCAACAGAAAGAAGACATTGCTTCACGCAGTGCTTCAGCAGCGGTATTATCCTACTTGGCCGACCATGTTGATAATATGATTGTAGCCTCTGCTGATCTGAGCAATAGTGATAAGACAGATGCTTTCCTTAAGAAAACGACTGCTTTTCAAGCAGGTGATTTTTCAGGTTCATTTTTTCAAGCTGGTGTGTCCGAACTGACCATGGCTGCTATCAGTGTAGGAATGGCATTGCATGGCGGCGTAATCCCAGCCTGTGCCACCTTTTTTGTATTCTCTGATTTCATGAAACCTGCATTAAGATTAGCGGCCCTAATGCAACAACCCGCTATTTTTATTTGGACGCATGATGCGTTCAGAGTAGGAGAAGATGGACCTACCCATCAACCCGTTGAGCAAGAAGCTCAAATCAGGTTATTAGAAAAACTTCAGAATCATGCACACCATCGTAGCTTTACGGTCTTTAGACCTGCAGATTCGGATGAAACAACGGTGTGTTGGAAAATGGCCCTGGAAAATTCCAAAGGACCCACTGGACTAATTCTTTCCAGACAGAATATTAAAAATTTACCCAGAGATTCAAATAGGTATGCGGATGCGTTAAAAGCAACCTCCGGAGCCTATGTAATTAGGGACCAGGTCCAGCCGGATATCATTCTAGTCGCTAACGGATCGGAAGTTTCTACTTTGGTCGGTGGAGCAGAATTACTTGAAGCCGATGGGCTCAAAGTTAAGATAGTAAGTGCTCCATCCGAAGGAGTCTTTAGGGATCAATCCAAAGAGTACCAACAAAGCGTATTACCCTCCCATGTTCCTACATTGGGTCTTACAGCGGGATTGCCGGTTACCCTACAGGGACTGGTTGGTCCTAGAGGTAAATCTATTGGATTAAGTCATTTTGGTTATTCTGCCCCTTATACCGTGTTAGATGAAAAATTTGGATATACCGCAGAAAAAGTTTACGCTGAAGCAAAGGCATATTTGGTGGAATACAATGGAGGTAAAGGGTAAAGGGTAAAGGGCAAAAGGTAAACTATGAAAGGAAGCTTATAATACGGGGAACGATGAGCACCTTTCAAGAATTACGGATTTGCTCAAATAAGTTGATTGCACTTTTGACCTATAAGCAGGGACCCAATAAAAGAATGAGCCCTAGGCCATTAGCCTTTAAGTTTTCACTTCCTTTATCCTGAAGATTAGCTTATGCCACTAGCCAGATGATAATAGATTTCATTCCACCGCAATTGTTGTTTAAAAAAGTGCATTTTGGTGTCCGCATCAATCAGGGTGTATTCAATACCAGCCATTTCTGCAAAATCTTCCAAATATTCCACATCAAGATTTTGGCTGTAACAAGTATGATGCGCTCCACCCGCTAGTATCCAGGCCGCTGCCCCTATTTTCAAATTTGGATGAGGCTTCCAAAGGACTCGGGCCACTGGTAAGTTGGGCAAATCGTGCTCCGGATCTAAAGCATCCACTGGATTTACTAACAATCTGAAACGGTTTCCCAGGTCAATAAGAGAGGCATTAAGCGCAGGCCCTCCCGCACTATTAAACACTAATCTGACCGGATCAGATTTACCACCAATTCCCAAAGGATGAATTTGACAAAGTGGTTTATGACTAGCTATTGAGGGACAGATTTCAAGCATATGAGCCCCCAAAACCGACATGGCTCCTGGGTCGAAATGATAGGTGTAGTCTTCCATGAAAGAATTGCCTCCTTTAAGTCCCGTAGCCATCACTTTCATAGTACGTACTAAGGCTGCGGTTTTCCAATCACCTTCTGCTCCAAAACCATATCCTTCAGCCATAAGTCTTTGTACAGCAATTCCTGGAAGTTGATCCATACCATGAAGGTTTTCAAAAGTATCTGTAAAAGCATGAAACCCTCCTTCCTTTAGAAAAACTCTAAGTCCATTCTCAATTCGTGCAGCCGTTTGAAGGTCTGCAAATCTGGGTCCGTTCTTGTGCATTTCTGGTGAAACAATGTATTCATCAAAGTAGGATTCTACGATAGCCTTCACTTCATTTTCGGTAGAGGCGTCGATTCTTTCAACCAAGTCGCCTAATCCATAACCATTGACTGAATATCCAAACTGCACCTGGGCCGAAACTTTATCTCCTTCGGTTACAGCCACCTCACGCATGTTATCACCAAATCTGGCTATTTTTAAATGTTGACAATCTTCCCAGGCAGCAGCAACTCTGGTCCAGACAGCAATGCTTTTAATAACTTCTTTGTCCTTCCAATGCCCGACAATAACCTTTCGGTCCTTTCGTAAACGCGTATTTATATACCCAAACTCCCTTCCACCATGAGCAGATTGGTGGAGATTCATAAAATCCATATCAATTTTGTCCCACGGAATGTCAGATCCGAATTGGGTGTGTAAATGAAGGAGCGGTTTGCGTAAAATTTTCAATCCATTAATCCACATTTTGGCAGGTGAAAATGTATGCATCCAGGCTATGATTCCAATACAATGGATTGAATTATTTGCTTGTCTGCAGATTTGGATAATTTCATCTGGAGTGGTAAGAACTGTTTTAAACACTACTTGCACGGGAATAGATGAATGATCATTAAGAGAAGAAGTAATCTTTTTTGAATGAATTTGAACTTTATTAAGTGTTTCAATTCCATAAAGGTGTTGGCTGCCGGTAATGAACCAAACTTCGTAATTACTTATATCTAACATGTCATTCAATTGTATAAATAGAAAATCCTGTCCAAAATGCTTATCCTGTAAAATATAAGTAGGCGGCTAAAATTAAAATTACAACTACTACTGACCACACCACTTCCTTAATGGTATAACTGGCTTTGGTGTCTGCTTTTTGCTCATTGGAAACCGTGCCGAAAGTCAATCCCTGAATCTGCTCGTAGGAAGGAGCAGCTGTAGCATAGCTTACTGCCACCATCACTACTGCGCATACTACAAAAATGAGCAAGCTGTAATATTGAAAGAACGTGTTATTGATAATCCAAAAGAAGGTCCCTTGCTCGTAAGCATGACCGGACAGGGTGACCGGCGTATCTATAGCCAACCGGAATAAACCCATTGCGAACCCTACTCCGAGTGCCCAAAGACATCCTTTTGCATTGAGTCTTTTATTAAATATTCCGAAAAAGAATACCACAAATATTGGCGGTGCTAAATAACCTTGCACACTTTGCAGGTAATCGTAGAGACCTCTGCTACCTTGAATTACTGGTATCCACATCAACCCTATTACTACCATGACTGCAGTTGCTATCCTTCCAACTCTGACTAGTTTTTGCTCACTAATATTAGGATTAAATTTTTTATATAAGTCCATAGTGAATAGGGTGGATGATGCATTGAATACACCAGCTAGCGAACTCATCAGTGCCGCCAGTAATCCTGCCACGACAATCCCCCGGATTCCAGCAGGTAATATAGTAGCTACCAGTAAAGGGAATGCCTGCTGGGCATTGGCCGCGACCATATTACCTTCACTGTCGAGGATAGCATCCGCGATACCAGGCATTTTACCACTGGCAGCCAGAGCAAAACAAATGATACCAGGAATGATAAAAATAAATACGGGCAACAATTTTAAGAAAGCCGCTGCAATGGTACCCTTTCTGGCTTCAGATAGGTTGGCAGCACCCAGCATCCGTTGAACGATATACTGATCCGTACACCAATACCACAATCCAATAATCGGAGCACAGAACAACATGCCCAACCACGGATAGTTGTCGTTAAAATACCAAGCCATTTTAGCTTCTGTGTTTACGGGGGCCCAGGTACCATCAATGCCTTCCGGGACTAATGGTTTCCATAAATTAAACATTTCAGATCCAGCTATTTCTTTCAACTGATCCCAGCCTCCCAATGCTTCTAGACCATAATAAGTGACTAATACTGATCCCAGAATCAGGATAATAGTTTGAATAGCCTCAGTATAGGCTACCGCTTTCAGACCACCTAATACGGTATAGATCCCTGTCAGAATGATTACCAGAATCGACCCGATCCAGAAACTGTCCAAACCCATAAAATTGACTTCAGGCATCAATACCCCAAATACAATACCGCCAGCAAATATGCCAACCGCCACCTTAGTCAACACATAAGCAACAAGTGATATTATGGATAATACCCATCGGGAAGTAGCCGAAAATCTTTTCTCCAAAAACTCCGGCATGGTGTATATCTTCGATCGCATGTAGAAAGGGGCTAATATCCATCCTAAAACCAATAAACACCAAGCATGTAATTCGTAATGGGCCATGGCAACCCCATCGGTTGCTCCTGAACCAGCGAGACCTACAATATGTTCTGAACCGATATTTGAAGCAAATATCGAGGCTCCGACTACGAACCAGCTTAAATTCCGGCCTGCTAAGAAATACCCATCAGAGGTTTCATCATTTTTTCTCATGACCCACCAGGCAATCCCCAGAATCAAGGCGAAATACAATAAGATCAAAATCCAGTCGATGGTTGAAAGTACGCTCATGCTACTAGTTTATTTTTGTAATAATAGCCAATTTTGAGAAATATTAATCAACGTACTACGCTAATTACCCGATGTGGAATCTCAATTCAAAAGCTCCACTCTGGTTGCGCAATGATGAATTATCAAATTTGTAACAAGCGTATTTGTTATCTTGGAAAAAATCAGATTTTCGTTTTGGGGCAGATTACCCTTTATAAGTTAAATTTTATTCCTTGGGCCAGGGGTACATTATCACTATAATTAATGGTATTCGTCTGTCGTCTCATGTAGGCTTTCCAAGCATCTGACCCAGACTCTCTACCTCCACCAGTCTCTTTTTCTCCACCAAAAGCGCCACCGATTTCAGCACCACTTGTACCAATATTTACATTAGCAATTCCGCAATCTGATCCTGCTGCAGATAGAAATTGCTCAGCCTCCCGTACACTATCTGTCATAATAGCTGAGGATAACCCCTGAGGTACATTGTTTTGAATAGCAATTGCTTCTTCCAGGGTCTTATATTTTATCAAGTATAGAATAGGAGCAAAGGTTTCATGCTGAACGATAGGAAGTTCATTATTCACTTCGGCAATAGCTGGTTTTACATAACACCCACTTTCAAAACCTTTACCGGAAAGCACGCCACCAGGGACTACAAATTGGCCACCCTGTTCCTTTATCGCTTTTAAAGCGGCTAAATAATTATTTACAGCATCCTGGTCAATGAGTGGTCCGACATGATTTTTGGTGTCCAGCGGATCTCCAATTTTGACTTGTTTATACGCCCGCCGAAGTCCTTTTTTGACTTGATCATAGATTGCTTCATGAACAATCAGCCTACGGGTAGATGTACATCGCTGACCTGAGGTACCAATGGCTCCAAAAACAGCTCCCGTCATCACCACATTCATATCTGCATTAGGTGTAATAATGATCGCATTGTTACCACCTAGTTCTAGCAATGATTTGCCTATACGGTTGGCCACAGTAGCGCCTACAATTCGCCCCATCCGAGTACTACCTGTAGCAGAAAGGAGTGGGATCCTGGAATCAGTGGTCATGAATTCTCCTACCCGGTAATCCCCGTTGATTAGGCATATAATCCCATCCGGAAGTTTATTGTCCTGAATGATTTTTTGAAATAATAGTTGGCAAGCTACACCACAGAGAGGTGCTTTTTCAGAAGGCTTCCAAATACATACATTTCCACACACCAATGCAATCATAGCATTCCAGGACCAAACTGCTACCGGAAAATTAAACGCGGAGATGATGCCTACAATACCTAAAGGATGCCATTGCTCATACATACGATGTTGAGGTCTTTCCGAATGCATCGACAATCCATATAATTGCCGGGAAAGCCCTACCGCAAAATCGCATATATCGATCATTTCTTGTACTTCACCCAATCCTTCCTGATAACTTTTACCCATTTCAAAGGAAACTAGTTTACCCAGATCATTTTTGTGTTTACGCAACACATCACCATACTGCCGAATAATTTCACCTCGTTTAGGTGCTGGCATAGAGCGCCATTGAACAAAAGCTTTCTGTGCTTGACTTACAACACGTTCGTAATTATTACGAGTAGTGACCTCTACTCGTCCAACTAAGGTGCCATTAACCGGAGAAAATGATTCAATCATTTCTTTACTTTTATAACTTTTAGTCCCGGCCCAAGTACCCGAATTATTAATTTTCAAGCCTAATTTTTTCAAATAAGTCATTTTTATTGTATTTTTATAATTGTCCTTCTGCCAATCGGTATTAAAATAGAGTGTAAAGTTAACGCCCCTCTTGGTTTTACCAATTGATCATACAACATTTTAATGTTGTTACGTTTTTATTATTATAGATCTTATCCATGAAGAAACTATTTTATATATTCTGGATAGGGTTATGTACCATGCAAGTAGAAGGCCAAAATATTGCATACCAAAACATAGTACCTAACCCAAGTTTTGAGGAAGTTCTACTCAATCCACATGGTTGGTTTTATATGGGTAGCCATTTTTCCGAGTCTATTACCAATTGGAGTTCTCCCACAGTTGCTTCACCAGATATTTTTTCACCAAATTTCATTATCCCCCATAATTGGGTTAAGCGTGGATTTGGAAAACCAAAACCAAAATCTGGCGAAAGTTATATAGGAATTACCACTTACGGATGTAAAAATGGGAAACCTCATTGTAGGGAGTATGTGCAAACCAAGCTCAATGAAAAAATGGTCCCGGGTCAGCGATATCGGGTTACCATGTGGGTTGCCCATTTTGATAATTCCCTAGTCGCAAATAATCTAGGTATCTATTTCTCTGAAAACCCCTTAAGTGATATAGGGACGCAGACGTTACACCTTAAGCCTCAGATAAATAAAACATCTATATTAAATATTTCCGAAAACAAATGGGTGTATTATCGTCAGGACTTTACCCCGGAAGTTGAATTTGAACACTTAACCATTGGAAATTTCTTCGACGATGAAAAAACAAATATTCAAAAAGTTGCCAAAGGCAATATCAATTTTGCCTATTACTATATTGATGATATCTCTGTTCAAAAAATTGACCCAATTATTCCCAAAGATGATTCTGATTTAATAGAACCACCGTTTGAGGTCAACAAGGTTTATCAACTTGACAATATATATTTTGCATTTAATAAAACAGACTTTTTACCAGAGTCATTCATTCAACTGAACAAACTCTTAAAACTAATGCGCGAGTATCCTCAAATTCAAATTCAGGTATTAGGACATACAGACGACGTAGGTCAATCAGCATACAATGATCAACTAAGTCATTTAAGAGCCAAAGAAGTTGCCGATTATTTATTTCGTCACGAAATTGAAAGTTCCAGGGTTTCCTATAAAGGCTATGGATCCTATTTACCGATGGCTCCTAATAAGCAAGGCACCAGAAAACTTAATCGACGGGTAGAATTTATTATTAAAAGTGAATTATTTAATATCGATACGCGAAAATCTGCATCAATTAATCCCTAATCAATTATTGTCTTCCTTGTCTTGTTGTATTGCCTTGCTGCTGAGTACCACCATTATTCATATCTTCTCCTTGCTTCAGGTCATCATTTTTGATCTTACTTCTTCTTTGTTGCGCATTGAAATTCAGCTTACCAAACCGGTAGCTAAAATTAATACCCACAGACCTAAATGGAATATTAAATACACTGTTTTGGATGAAATTTTCTCCTTCAAGATCAGTTTCAAATGCTTTAAATTTATTGAAAGGCTCCACTACGCGAATACCAATGCTGCCCCTCTCTTTCAATATTTCCTGACTGATTCCAAAACTAAACATAGAGAAGGATGGGAAATTGCCTTGTAAGGAAGGTCTCGGAGAATTGAAAAATGCAAAGGCATCAATTTTAAGCCCTTTCTTGAAGGTTAGGCTTGAATTTCCAAATATCCTATACTGTATGCCTTCATTTGAAATATCTACCTCTGGAATGGTACTTTCAATAGTGAACCAATTGACATCAAAACTACCTCTGATGGTCCAGCGCTTGGTAATGGGTATTGAACTAAAAATATTAATTCCAATATTATCTTGAACTCCAAGATTTCTATATGTTGTTTCAGAAACTCCCTCATTGTTGATGGTCAAAAATCGTTCAATAGCATCCTTTGTTTTTCGATAATAAATTGATGAATTCACAATAGATCCCTTAATGAAGGTCGTGAAACCTAAATCAAATTGATTAGTCAGTTCAGGTGCTAAATCGGGATTTCCAAATTCAATATTTCGAGGATCACTTAAATCAACAAAAGGATTAATGAATCTCAAACTTGGACGTTGAAGTCTTTGTACAAAACTCAGTTTGAGTGATGAAAAGTTCTTAAACTTGCGGGAAATAATAAAGCTTGGCACTAAATTGTCATAGCTGTTTTCAAACGGATTTTCACCTTGATCGAAGAAACCTTCAATCGCTGTAGACTCGTACCGCACTCCTGCAATTAAGGAATAATTTTTGTTGATATTTACGGTCATAGAGGTATATCCAGCCATGACATCCTGGTGGTAATTAAAAAAATTCGATCGAATATTATCCAATAAATAGTTATCGTCACTTTGGTTAAAAACTAAATAT
>JAHEJC010000170.1 GCA_024639065.1 Lewinellaceae bacterium
TCGCAGATATACACCTTGCCCTTTGCACCACTTATAAAAGTCAGTTATCATTTGAAACTGTTGATATTGAGAGTCACCTAATCCTTTATGGCCAGGATGATTTGTAGAGGCGCATACATCGCCTGGATAACTTCCATCATGAGTAAAAGTAAGGAAGCCCGTTTCGCGAAACATTTTATACATTTTTCTGAAATATTCTTGGCCCCATTTACTTTCCAGGCAAGGGGAGTTTCCAAAAGTAGCGAATCCTCCAGGCTTGCCTGTTTTTGGATTTACTACATCGTGCTCATCATTTATTTTACGGGAGGCCAGGAGCGAATACGTGCCAATTTTAATTCCTTTCCTATCGGCATATTCGGCATACTTTTTCATTTTGTCATAATTCTCCTTACTCTCATCTTCGGCATTAAATCCGCTACCAAAAGAAAAGTTTACCATTTCATAGCCTACTTCAGCTGCCTGATCAATTCCGTTTGTATAATCTTCCCATTTTGAGCTAGTGATGTGAAACATAAGTGGATTTTCTGTCACCCAAGGAGCAATTGTCCTATACATTTTGCGAATAGCCAGACCATTACGTTCTTTTTCAAACGAGTCAAACGGAAGCATATACGTACGAATGGACTTAAGTGAACCGTTTGCTTCCAGTTCCACATGATAACCATTTTGAGGATATATGCGCATCGTATTAGGTATGTCCTGGATCCAGGAAATTTGGGTTACATAGTCCTGATCTGTTCCCCAATGAACGGCCTGACTATTGGCCACCTGGCTTTTCATTGCGGAAAAAGCATAATCTGTTTCAAAATGAATATTTGGTTTTATTTTCAAATCATCCCGTCCCCGATAGCCTCCATAAGGATTGAAGTCAGTAATACCCAAGTATTCTGAAATAATTTGATCTACTAGGATGGTCTGAGCAGATTCATTTTTTACGGTGACCCATTTAGACATAACTGGAACTCCATCATAAAGCTCATAATTTACGGATATCGTGACCTGTTGAAGATCATTCAACTTTGATTTTACTTTTTGAATTTTCTGTTCGTCCAATTTTGAGTATGCTGCAAATTCATTAAATTTTAATCTGACTAAACTTCCAGGAAACTCATGATCTACACCTTCAGCGTTTTTTCCCAATTTACCAATTCGAACCGCAACAGGGTCGGTAACCATTTTATTAAAGTCTATGGATTGATATATTTTCCATTTTCCATCTTTCGGTTTACCTTCACAATGAACGAATTGGCCATCCACCCGCATTCTTAATTTCCATGTCCCGCTAAAGTCAACATTTTCTTTTCCTCCGGCTCGGGGGTTCTCAATTTCTCCATCAAAGACGGTAAAACGCCAAGCACCTGTATTTTTAGAACCGGCTTCATTTCCAGGTCGCATATTGAATTTAATGATTCGATCTTTCCATAACAAGGCTATACCTGGCCCCCACAAACCACTCCTATCTGTGCCTATATCTATGGATGTCTCCACCAAGCCTGTCCCAGCAGGTAGATCGTATTCGGCATAGACTGCTGTATTATTGGGCGTATAAATTTCACCAGGTTTACCCTCATTTATGAAGGAGCTTCTATCATGGGTGGGGCTAGTGCGGATCGTCCATTCTTGAGCTAAATCGAAAAAGTCATCATGAAAAATTTCTGTTCTTCCGATACTGCTTTCCTCTGATAGAGTAATCAAATCATCCAATTGCAAATCATTAAGCTTAAAATCCATTTGCAGTTTGATTCCCTTCGGTGGCCAGTTAGTATTTGGGGCATGATGACGTAACTCCTTCCAATCCATACGCTTTTGAGGGCTACCAACGCTAAAGTTTACAAATTTAAACGACAAAGGATCCTTTTTTAAACTGTCTAGCCAATCTGGATATAAAAATGCAAGGTTTGGCTGTCCGATTAAACCGCCAACATTAATCCTAAATCCATTAATGGAAACTATAGCTTCAGGTTTTACTGCCCTAATATGTTCTTTTTGTTTTCCAAGCACCCTCAAGCTCGTGGTTGCTGCGTTGGGAGTTAGTCGAAAAGTTCTTGAGATTATTCCGTTGGATAATGTAATTTCAGCATCATTTTCATTTTTAAAGAGGTTGGCATTGTCTTCCGGTTGGTATATTAACCAATCATGATTTACCCCATCTACATAGGCTTTACTAATAAGTGGAAGTTCTTCGATATTTTCCTGCCAAGATTGTGTCGCTCCGATCATGGAAAAAAGCATCGTTATACAGAGAAAAACTATTTTTTTTGGTGGAAACATCAACATATATTTACCTATTAAAACAATGATCAATTTAGATTTATTCATTCTACAATAATCACCTCAAAATAGAAAGCAACTTTCTAGCCTGTAATGATTATTCCACATTCTAATTTCTGCCATATTTTACTTTTTTAAGATGTCTTGATTAAACGAATATTTTACTTTGAGTGTTTTAATGAACCCACAATTTGGTGATGGTTGATGCTCGTTGCCCTTCGAAACGAGGTAAAGGATAGTGCGATGCACGAGGTGAAATTCACAACTTTCGATTGCCAACCGAAACGAATAGTAGGATGTAGCAAGTCTCAATACCCAATACTCCATACTTAATACTTTTAAATTACGGTTACCCGAATAGTTCAGCAACATATTTTAATCCTTCTAGGGTAAGATTTGGATCAATGACGTCAAAATCATTTTCTAAGGGTAATAATATACTTGACAAACCACCAGTAGCGATACAACTATAGTGTTCTTCCATTTCATCATTAATCAATTTCAGTTGATGCCGGACCAATCCTACATATCCATGTAAAACGCCACTCTGAATGGCATGGATGGTATTTTTACCAACAACTGATTTTGGTAATTCGAGGGGTACTTCTGGTAATTGTGCCGTTTTGTTGAACAATGCTGCAATGCTTGTTTTTAATCCGGGTGCTATGGCTACCCCCAAAATTTCACCATGCTCGTTCACAGTAGTGAAAGTTAAAGCTGTGCCAAAATCCACAACGATTCGGTTTCCACCATATTTGTGGTGAGCAGCCATTGCGTTGGCTACTAAATCACTACCGATTTCCGTTGGTCGATCGATCTGTATGCTTAAATATTTATATATGTCGGAGTCAAGAAAAATGGGATCCTTTCCAAAAATACTTACGACAATATTTTCATATATCTCCTTCAAGTCAGGTACGACACTACTGATTACAATATCTCCAACATCCTCAATCTTTATTCCTGATTCTAATAATTGATTTGAAAACTGTAAAGCGTGGTATGCCTCCGCATCCTTTAACTCAGTATGCCATCTCCATAAATAAGGCCATTTATCTTGATCTGAAATGCCTACTACTACATTTGTGTTCCCAATATCAATTGCTATAATCATAATATAAAATCAATTCTAAAGTAATCAATATTTAGTTTGATAGATTATTTTATATAATAATATTAAAATAAAAGACAATTAATTTTCGCGTAAATATTGGATCGAGATTAGAATCAAAATTGAAAGATGACTTTTTCAATTTTATAAGCAATTTTCTGAAGTCCAAAAAACCCTTTAAAACCTATCTAAAGTAATAATATATCGCAACCATCAATTTAAACACTATTTTTAGTAATTGATAAACTAAATCGTTTTTGAAGAATATTTATTAAATATGAAAGTCATACAATTCATTTCGGGTATAGTTTTATTCAGCCTATTCTCAACAAAAATAATTGTGGCCAGTGAGTTGATCATTGAAAATGTCCGTCCGGTATTTCAAGCCGAGTTACAAAGAGAGCGACCAAGTGTAATTCTTGATCTCTCATGGAATAATGCCTGGCATAATCAAAAAAATCACGATGCCGCATGGGTATTTTTTAAATTTTCAGGAGCTTGGAATAATCATGTAAAACTGGTGCCGACTGGTCACTTAATATTGACTCATTTCGGTTCTCGAACTAATATGTCCTTTCAAACTTCACCTGATAGTTTAGGTATCATGATATTCCCCGCATCCACCTATCGGGGTAATATCCATTGTAGAATCCAAATATATATTGACACGACCAGTCAAAAGATTAATAACCAAAAGATGAATGAGTTATCAGCCCATGGAGTAGAGATGGTGTATATACCTCAAGGCAGTTTTACTTTAGGAAGTCCGGATGGGGCTGCAATAGAAAAGGCTTCATTTTATAAATCTGATGCTTCTGGTAATCCGGATGGACTGTATCGGATTTCTAGTGAAGATAAAATTCCGGTTGGCGCACAAGTTGGAAATTTATTCTATTGGAGTGAGTCGGATCTATATAACGGTGATCGAAAAGGTCCTGTACCGGCGAAGTTTCCGAAAGGTTTTAGATCATTTTATGTGATGAAATATGAGTTGACTCAAGGCCAATATGCAGATTTTTTAAACAAAATTTATATCAGCGATACGTATATTCGATCACCAATTGGGGGCAAAGACTATTATAAGAAGCGAGGCAGTATATATTTTAAAGATGGCAAATACCAGGTAAAAGATAAATACAGACCGATGAATTTTATTAGCTGGGAAGATGCAGTGGCCTACACGGATTGGGCCGCTTTAAGACCAATTACTGAACTAGAATATACGAAAGCCGCCCGAGGACCTGAAGCACCTATCCCGTTTCAAATGGTATGGGGCACTGATAATATGCATGAATTGGTTCGGCATAACAAACCAGACGGTAGCTTGACACTAGATCATGGGCTTGATGAAGGCGATTTAAATGATATGAATAGAGCTAAATATGGAGCTTCTTATTATTGGGTAATGGATCTAAGCGGAAGTGTTTGGGAAAAAGTTATTACCATTGGCAATCCATTAGGCAGAGAATTTATAGGAGAACATGGAGATGGTCTTATTCGATTTGGGAAAGCAAATGTTGCTAATTGGCCATTAAGTGATGATGAGGAAGGAGGATATGGATATCGTGGTGGAGGCTATTATGAAAGTACTATTATTGGAGAATTTAACCCGCACGCACCTATTGGCTACCGCTATTATGGAGCCTGGTCAGGAGGCCCCAAGTCGGTAGCTTATGGATATAGAGCTGGAAGAAGTGCTTGGTAGAAGAATATACTTTTATGAAAATATTATTGCTTGAACCATTTTTTACCGGATCGCATAAGCGGTGGGCCGAATCGTTGCAAAAAGTCAGTAACCATCAAATTGAGATACGTTCGTTACCTGGTAATTTCTGGAAGTGGAGAATGCACGGTGCAGCCATTACGTTGAGTAGTGAGCTAATGAATATGCAGGCATTACCTGATTTAATACTAGCTACAGACATGCTGGATGTGGCCTTATTTAAAAGTTTGCTGCCGCGGAAATTCCAAAAAATTCCAATAGCCACCTATTTCCACGAAAATCAAATTAGTTATCCCTGGTCACCGAATGATCCGGATACTTCGCTTCAAAGAGATAGACATTATGGATTTATTAATTATACTTCGGCGTTGGTGTCCGATAGGGTTTACTTTAATTCCAAATTTCATAGGGATTCCTTTCTTGAAGCGCTACCCAAGTTTTTGAATGGATTTCCAGACTTTAAAAACCTGCATACTGTCAAACCTATTGCGGATAAATGTAGTGTGCTTTCGCTTGGAATGGACTTATCGAAATACGATAACGTATCAGCTGCATATGATGATAGTAATACACCTATTGTACTATGGAATCATCGTTGGGAATATGATAAAAACCCAGACTTGTTCTTTGAAATCTTATTTCAATTATCACAAGAGCAAGTCGCTTTTAAACTCATTGTTTTAGGCGAAAAGACTACACAGATACCTAATATTTTTCATGAAGCTAAAAGTAGATTGCAAAAAGAGATCATTCATTTTGACTATACGCAATCATTTCAAGAATATGTCTCGTTGATAAAATCAGCTACTGTTCTACCGGTTACTTCGATCCAAGATTTTTTTGGCATAAGTGTAGTGGAAGCCATGTATAGTGGGGTATATCCTTTAGTTCCATCCAATTTGGCCTATGCAGAACATATACCTACAAAGTATCACTGCGATTATTTTTATAAGGATCAGGAAGATCTGAAAGAAAGACTACGAGACATTATAAATAAAAAACCTATTCAAAAAATAGACTCAGAAATTTCAAAACAATTGATGAAATATGATTGGAAGAATCTGGTAAAAATTTATGATTTCACATTTGAAGAACTTGTATTCAATAAGAAATAGTTACTTTATTCTATAGGGAAAATTCTTAGAGCTTCTCCGGTTTACTTGATCAATAATATCATTGGAGCGTTGTCTCCAGTCAGCTTGCTCCTCAAAGGCTATAGACCAGATTACGGCTCCATGGTCTCTGTCAATAAGTGAATAACTGGCTTTGATTTCTTTGGATCGCGTAACTCCATATGGTAGCCACGGCCAGATGGTATGATTACTGATCACCTGTAATATATGAACGGCCACATCAATGCCATATGAAGCCAGATCGGACATTAATCTGTTTTTTACTACGCGTGCTTTTATCACCGCATCAACATCTAACGTTTTTGCCAGGAAGTCCCCATCTAACATCCATGATTCATGAATCGGTATATTATGCTCATTTAGCATATTATTAGTTTTGCGCACATCCTGAATATTTACCCGAATAGGATTCCTGCCACTCCGGGTACTTCTTAGGACTTCATTATAATAGGAAATTTGGAAGGCTTTACTTTCAGCGATTTCAATAGTGACCATATCTTTCTCTGTAAGTTCTTCTGGTTTTACCCCGGTATAAACCATTTCGAAGGGTAAAATGGCTACTTCCTTATGATTTATTGTCTCCGCTTCAAAATTACTTGCAATATAGTGCGGAGCACATTGAGTACAGAAAATAAATATAAAAAGATAGCTAATTACAGAATAATATAGGGTTCTCATGGTCTGAAAATTGGTTGGTGACTAGCAGTATATATGGATTTTGATCCAATAATTAAATGATTTAGATCATCATTTAGGGTGGGCCAAAGTCACCATCTTTTGTGACCAGTATCACATAACAGAAAATTTAGACAAAATACATTTGTAGTAATAAAAGATACTAATGAAAATGAGAAATTTATTGATCCTAGGGGCAGGTACCTCTGGTACTATGATGGCAAATCATTTACGTAAGAAACTAAAGAAAAATGATTGGAATATCACGATTGTAGACAAAGATGAGACCCATTACTATCAACCCGGTTTTCTCTTTCTCCCGTTTGATATTTACAAACCCAAACAAGTAAAAAAATCCATTGATAAGTTTATTCCTAAAGGTGTTAAATTGATACGAGAAAAGATTGATCGCATTGATAAGGATCTTGATTTAGTCTACCTGCAGGATGGTTCAAAATTGCATTATGACATTTTAATTATTGCAACTGGTGTGGATATTCAACCTGAGGAGGTTGAAGGTTTGAAGGGAGATGAATGGTACAAAAGTATTTTTGATTTTTACACCTATGAGGGAGCCAAGCAGCTAAGAGATAAATTAAGGAAATGGGAAGGTGGTAAATTGGTTGTTCATATTTGTGAAATGCCCATAAAATGTCCGGTTGCACCGCTTGAATTTGCCTTTCTAGCAGACTCCTATTTCATCAATAAAGGGATGCGTGAAAAAGTTGATATTAGTTACGTGACCCCTATGGATGCTGCGTTTACTAAGCCTATTGCAGCAAAAGAATTGGGACATTTGTTAAAAGAGAAAAATATCAAATTAATTCCAAATTTCAATATCGAAAGTGTGGATTCAGATCATAATAAAATCATTGATTATGGTGGAGCTGAAGTAGAATATGATTTATTGGTAACTGTACCAACCAATATGGGTGATCCAATGATCGAACGTTCTGGAATAGGCGATGATCTTAATTATGTCCCAACTGATAAGGCTACTCTACAGACTAAAATTAAGGATAATATATTCGCGATTGGTGATGCGACTAATATTCCAGCATCAAAAGCAGGTTCCGTGGCTCATTTCGAATCAGAGATCTTGACAGAAAATATTCTGAGATATATTGAAGGCGAAGCATTGAAATCTTCTTTTGATGGCCATGCCAATTGTTTTGTGGAAACCGGCCATGGCAAAGCAATATTGATCGATTTCAATTACACCCATGAGCCGGTAACTGGAACTTTTCCTTTGCCTGGTGTAGGTCCGTTAAGGCTATTGAAGGAATCACACATGAATCACATGGGCAAACTAGCTTTTAGATGGATCTATTGGAATATGTTGATAAAAGGAAAACATATTCCATTTGTTTCCGCTGAAATGGCTACGGCTGGAAAAGATATTGACAAGGTGGAAACAATAGTTGATAAAAAAATAAAAGAAACAACAACAATTCATTAATCATAAATAATAATAAAATGACTGAGAAAATTTATGCAGGCACTCCGGTATCCTGCAATGATGAAGGATATCTCAATGATCTTGAACAATGGAATCGAGAAGTCGGAGCGGATATAGCATCCGAAGAAAATATTGAAATGAGTGAGCGACATTGGGAGGTAATTACTTTTTTACAAAATCAATACAGGAATGAAATCCCTTTGACCATTCGCAAAGTTGGAAAAAGTGGCGTAGTGACCATTAAAGAATTTTACAGCTTGTTTCCAGGTGGTCCACTTAAAAAAGCAAGCAGAATCGCAGGAATTCCAAAACCGGTAAGTTGTATCTAACCTTTAAAAAAATAAATTATGGATAATTCAAAGAAAATAAAAAAGATGATGCTTATACTCTCTAAAGCTACTTTAGACAATGTGTACGCATGTTTTATTCTAGCCAACGGCGCTAGAATGGAAGGTATTGATTCTGAAATATTTTTCACATTTTTTGGTCTTGAGGCCATTCAAAAGGAAAAGTTAGATCATTTGCATGTTGCTACAGTAGGTAATCCAGGCATGCATATTCCTACACTGGTAGGTGGCTTGCCAGGAATGGAAGCAGTAGCTACCAAAATGATGAAGAATAAAATAGAAAAATTAGACATACCTCCGGTGAGTGAATTTTTAGAAATCCTGACTGCATCTGGAACCAAGCTGTGGGCCTGTAAATTAGCTATGGACATGTTTGATCTTAAAGAGAAAGATTTAATTGAAGATTTAGATGGTGTACTGACAGTGGGTGATTTTTATGGCCGAGCTGAAGGAGAGGGCACCCACGTTCTTTTTATATAATGAAACTGGGTGTTTGTTTAATGCATAACATTGAAACGGTCAAAGCTGCTTAGGTGCAGCTGTTGAATTCTTTAGACTTTTTTGACGCACTATTTTTTTCTGTCTCTCAAAATACCGTTTTATGTTATTTCATTGGTGTCCAGGAAGCCTATTCCTGGATACCAATTTTAAAATTTTATCCTTCAAAAACATACCTTATGGCTCATTCGATAGCGATATTGTCCGAAAGTCCTGATAATTACTCATATTGATCCTTTAGTTTTTGAATATTTTACAACAATTGATTTGTCCATTCAAATAGGTACATTTCATCGTAAAACTTTTTAGCCAAGGACGTGGTAGATATCAGATATTGGTAGCCAAGCCTGGCTGCTGCGTGCGGAGGGTTAAACCCTTGGTATGATTGGGTATGAATCATGGTTGATGGAATTTTGGCATTACAAAATTTCGACAACAATAGTAAAACATGGCAAAATGCACCTGTTCAATTGAAAAGAAGAAAGTTTCTTACTTTAGTTTGAGTAATAATTACACTATTTAATGAAGCTCACTTCCGAACAGAAAGCCATACTCAATTCTACAGGCAATATTAAAATCAATGCTGTAGCTGGTTCAGGTAAAACAACTACGATTATTGAGTATGCCAAAACCAGACCTAAAGGAAGTCGTATTCTCTATTTAGCCTTCAATAGAACTGTAAAGGAAGAAGCCATCAAAAAATTTGCTGAAGCGAATATTCCACGGGTGAAAGTTAAAACTGCTCATTCGCTGGCATATCAATATATCGTACCCAACGGAAATTATAAGGTACGCAGTCACGGATATAAGACGCATGAACTTGTGGATATTTTGAAACTAAAGGGGGACAAACAACAACATACCGAATATGTCCTGGCTAATCATATCATGCGCTTCATGACCTACTTTTGTAATAGTTCAGCTAAAAAAGTAAATGATCTCAACTATTTGAGTATGGTGACCGATCCCAAAGCCAAAAAGTTTGTTAAATCTTTTTATAAGGTCATTTTAAAGAATACAAGATTATTGCTAGGAAAAATGAATAATGGTGCGATTGAAATAATTCATGATTTCTATTTAAAAAAATTTCAGTTATCCAACCCTAGACTACCATATGACTATATTTTATTTGATGAAGGGCAAGATGCTTCACCAGCCATGTTAGAAGTGTTTTTAAATCAAAAAGCCATAAAGGTAATTGTTGGTGATACACATCAACAAATTTATGGTTGGAGGCATGCGGTCAACTCTTTACAAATGGTTGATTTTGATACCTACAAGCTTTCGAATAGTTTTAGATTCAGAAAGGATGTGGCAGATTTAGCAAAAACGGTTTTGGAGTTTAAAAACAAGTTTTCATCTATTATTCCGGTAACGATTACCGGGAAAGGTCGGTCCCGAAAGCGAAAAGTTAAAGCCGTTCTGGCAAGAACGAATTTGGGATTATTGCTGAAAGCTATTGACTACGTAGTTGAGAAAGGAAAGGTAAAGAAAATCTTTTTTGAAGGAAATATTAACTCCTATACCTATGCGGAAGAAGGAGCTTCACTTTATGACATTCTCAATCTTTATAATAACCAGCATAAACTGATCCGTGACAAGCTTATAAAAGAAATGGGCAATATCAAAGAGCTGGAAGAATATATAGACCGAACAGAAGATGTTCAATTATCCATGATGCTGGAAGTAGTAAAAAAATATGGTAGTCAAATACCCCAAATATTAAGAACGTTGAAGGATCTTCATGTCGAAAATAAGGATCGATCTAAGGCAGAAATTATCTTTTCCACTGTTCATCGTTGTAAGGGTATGGAATATGATTCAGTGCAACTAGTGAATGATTTTATAAATGAACAGAAATTAGATAAGATGATTGAACTAGGTGAAATGCCGGAACTTTCAAAATTAAATGAAGAAATCAATTTACTCTATGTAGCGATCACCAGAACTAAACACTATCTCTATATTCCTGAGGATTTAATTCCGTCAGAAACATCCGGCTCAAAGCGAATTATTCCTTTGAAAAAAGTAATAGAGGAGCCAGACCTCGACCCTAGTATTGCAAATAATCGTATCACCAAGGTGCTCTATGAAGCGGCTGATTTCGGCTATCAAGAAATCCGCAGAAAACATAAGGATGCCTATCAACCTTGGAATCAGTCACTTGATGATGAACTTACCATAAAGTATTGTGAAGGGGTTTCAATTGACACTTTGGCAAATCATTTTGGTAGAACCAGAGGAGCTATACGATCGCGAATCAAAAAACTGGAACTAAAAGAAATATATAAATAATGGTGCATTAGGGTATTGGCGTGTTAGCGGCAAATCTCAATTAGCTAACTAGCCAATACGCCAACTTGCCAACCTGCCAATACGCTGAACTATATATTCCGCAATACTTTCTTCAAAATCTTCCCAGTAGCACTCATAGGCAAAGCGTCCATGAACTGGATAGTACGTGGATATTTATAGGCAGCAATTTTCTCTTTGGTCCAACTGATCAAGGCTTCTTCACTTAAATTGGAGCCTTCTTTCAAAACAACACAGGCTTTGATTTCTTCACCCATTTGCTCGTGTGGCTCACCAATAACTGCAACAAGAGATACATCGTCATGCTTGATCATCACCTCTTCCACTTCTCGTGGATATACATTCAGCCCTCCTCTAATGATCATATCTTTAGTGCGATCGACAATGTAGTAGTAACCGTCTTCATCCTGTATGGCCACGTCACCGGAGTGCATCCACCCCCCTTTGAGCGTTACTTCGTTGACCGCCGGACGCTTATAATATCCCTTCATTACATTATGACCTCTAAAGACTAATTCACCCTTCTCGCCGACAGGTACTTCCTGATCATTTTCATCGACTAATTTGACTTCCACTCCCCAGACTGGGGTACCCACACTGCCCGGTTTTCTTTTTTTATCATGGTGGTTAAAAGTTACTACGGGTGAGCCTTCAGACATACCATATCCTTCCAAAATAGTTACCCGATATTTTTCTTCAAACTCTTCCAAAACGTTAATAGGTAGCGAAGCACCACCGGAGACACACGTTCTTAGCGTTTTAGAAATTGATTCCATATCCAATTCATGATCATCGTAATGCAATAACCCCCAATACATAGTGGGCACCCCTGCAAACATAGTTACCTTATGTTTTTGCATTAAACCCAAAACCGCGGAGGCATCGAAACGAGGCAATAGAATATTTGTAGTTCCTTTATATATTCCTGCATTCATCAGCACGGTCATGGCAAATATGTGGAACAAAGGAAGAACAATAAGTAAGGTATCTCCTTTCGTCATCATTATGATATCCGTTGAAACAATTGCATTTAAAACCATGTTAGAATGGGTGAGCTCAGCGCCTTTGGGTTTGCCAGTGGTCCCGGAGGTATAAATAATTATCGCAGTATCTTCTGCTTGTGTGGATGCTGTGTTAAAGATTGGTGATTGTCCATCCATGAGCA
>JAHEJC010000560.1 GCA_024639065.1 Lewinellaceae bacterium
CACTCGTTTTCGATAATCCATAAACTCTATTCACCGTATCCATCTTCCGATATACCCAAATATCAAAAATTAACACCCATACTTTTTTGGGAAAAACTTAATGGTTATCTTTCCATGGTTCGTTAAGATCTAAAACATAAGGAATAAACTCTATTTGCTCTACTTTTTTTTAACCACAAAAAATCAGATACTATGACCGCTAAAAGTAATTTCATCGCTGCCATTATTAATCAAGAAAACCAAGTTGCTGGGGTGAAGAAAGATTTGACCATGTATCCTTTTCCTTCAAAATTTGGAATATATGATATTAGCCTGTCAGAGGATGATGTCACCTTTGCAGTATCTGATATTCCTGACCCAGACGGAGGAGGGGCTTTACTCTATTACTTGACGGAGGATAACGATTGGGCAAAACTGGACAATGGAAATCCGGGTGCCCGCAAAGTCTGCGGAACTGGTATTCGATCTTGTCTTTATATAAGTGAAGATGACAACATATATTCAATGAACACTCAAGCTCAAGGCCAGTTGGTTTATGATGGATTGCCGATCCTAGAATTGGCATATGGGGGTGGGATGCTTTGGGGTGTGCTGCCTGATAAGACGGGTGGTATGCCACAGTTACATTGGTCAAAGTATAGTGCAGGCTCTCCGATTAACTGGAACTTATTTCCAGGGAATTATCAACCTACTTCACTTGCCGCAAACGAACAAGGAGATGCTTATGGCATAGAAAGTGGATTACCCTACGGATATATTGCCGCAAAAGGACAACGCTTTCAGTTTGGTGCAATGCCGCAACCCAATGGCATGGAAATCACATTCAAAAATTGGTCTTACGTCCTGACCAGCAATAGTTCTCCCCAAGGCAATGAAGTTTTGAAATGGGTCGATGAGCAGGGTGGCGTGTGGCAAGATGCCGGATTTAAGGCTACCAAAGTGTGTGCGGTATATTGAGTGTTTCTGGGAGGGAGCGAAGAAATCCGTCAACCCTTTCTGTTATTGCGAACTTGCCTGCCGTAGGTAGGCGGAGTGAAGCAATCTGTCAATCAGAGAAAAGGCAGCCCAGTAGGTAGAGTGCCCCACTACGTGTAGTAACGGATTGCTTCGTCTCCCTTCGGGACGACTCGCTCTAATCTCCTTAACCCCTTAACCTCTTTACTTAAAAAAAACCTCTAAACCCATAATCTTCTACACATAAGAAAAACTATAGTCGAAATTTTTAATATCGTCTTGAAAAACACTTTCCACCAATTCTCTTCCATAGTTAGAATAATAAAGACTATAATGATGATGAGGAGATTCATTAATTTTCGGTTGAGGAGTAAAGGTGAGACCAAATTTTTTTAGTATTGATTTGGCATCTCAGCAAAACTTTCAAATCGACCTACTTCGTCAACCAGTAATTGTCCGTTGCGGCCTGTGAGCTGGGCCCATTGACTTAATTCTTTCCTCGGAACACCATCAATTTGAATCTCCAGTTTAGAGCAACTATCCAAAAATTGATCAAACTGTTTCCAATGATCCGATGATGGATCCATGCATAGATTGGTACCATTTAATGTTTTCCCAATCAAAGCATACCACGAGACAAATCGATCCCATGGATTTCTAACAAAAGCAAATGAATTAATTTGTTTAAATTCCCCTCCAAGCAAGTTTTGTGCTTCCAGGAGGGAGCTATGCTGATTCAATAAATGCTTTATATCGGAAAGCTGATGCTGAAGTATCCGATCCAAAGAGGTACCCCCGGTCCTGCTCACATGTACAAAAATTAATTTCCGATCTGCCGAATACAACATTTTTCATTTTTATGATTAATCAAGTCCTGGTAAAACTAATGATTTTGACTGGGTCGAGATTCAATCATTTATTTGGTTCTACTACGAATTTAGTGGATAGGAGCATAAGAATAATAATTGGATTAATACTGTTCTAGAAAATCGAAATTGAAATATATAAACTGTAAAAGAGATAAAGGAAAGCTTTGGGTTTATAGGAATGCTAAAAATGGCCATTATTCATTTTAGGAAAAAAGGATCAAAAAATCCGTCAAAAGCCAGGTACTGTTTGAGCACATAATTGTTCATTCTCACTATTTCAGAATGCTCACAATAACAACTTAAATGTCTATATAACAGACGATAATGCGAGTTTAGCTGGCTTAGGATTTTTGATCTTTTTTTTCGCCTGCCTGACCGAAGTGTCACGAAGGCAGGTTAAGAAATGAATACGGGCCTTCCTGCCCGACTGATGAATCAGGTCATTCAGGCGGGGACTTTTTCGTTCTTTTGCGTCAAGGCAAAAGGACAAATAAAAATAAAATCTAATCATTGCACCAATCAGATGGAATGCCAAATATCCACACCAAGAAGACAACTAAAGAGCGCCTTATTCGGGTATGATTAAATAAAATCCACAGACTTTTGGTGACTTTCCACAAAAAAGGTAGTAGAACCATTTATTTAATATTTAAACACCAGGCAAAGGAATAAGATTCTTTTGGAATGTTGTGAAACCATGTTGATTATTTGTAGGATTTCTATATCTTAGTTATTCCAAGCTAGCTTTTAACACCTCATGAAACATACACAATTATGATTAGACGTTCCTTTATTACTGTCTCGGTCATTGTAGCAGCAGGCATATCCACCAAGGCTGCAAGCCTTATTTCTTCAAAAGAAAGAACGACTAAATTGTTACCTCTTGAAGAAGAGGAATTACTTAAGTTTCGGAATGAGATTAAACAATCCTTACAGAAATATCCAAATGCTGAAGTGCTGGCAAAAAACTTCACCACTCCTTCCACAATTATTAAAAGAGACCAAAACAACCAAGGTTTTCGACTCACCTTTAAAAACTTAGCTGATAACCAAATTACGCTTATAGAAAAAAATGGTATTTCTTCGTTGATAATATCATAACTTAAATCCTATTTACTGTTAAACTACACCAGTAGCACCAAGATGCGAATACGGCATGTCAAAGACCGAAATACATACAGCCAATTTTGTGCTATCAACCGGACGATGTGGTACCCAATGGCTCCACCATATTTTTAATAAGTATTACGCAGAAGAATTGCTAACCACACACGAACCGCTCCATCGTCGGTATTTCCCGAGACAGCAATTAAATCATAAGAGTCACAAAGTATTTATTAAAAATGCGTCCCGTGAAGTAGTAAACCATATTGAATTTATCAAGTCTACCATTAGAGAAAAAAGCTATTTAGAGACTGGACATCCATGCTGGAGTTCGCTTCTATTTTTCAACAAAATATTTGACGGGAATTTGAAAATTATTTATTTAACCAGAGAACCTATCTCAATGGTGAAGTCATGGATGGCTCATGGAGCTTTCGCTAAACCTTTCTTACCTCATCAAAAA
>JAHEJC010000171.1 GCA_024639065.1 Lewinellaceae bacterium
TTCTATAGTTTTTTTAAAAAGAGCATTCACTCCTCTATTCATATTTATCGGAATTTCTTCATTACACACTAGTTTATTTTTATGGTTGAATATCTTGAAATGAAGGATACCTTCTATATCAACCAGATCGTTAATACCGATAACCTCTATACTGGTCCCTTGACTTGCATAGATATTACGGGCTGTGGTCCTGATGGACAAGATCCTAGGCTGATTGGCAGCCTTGGTAGCTTCATAAGCATAAGACTTCGGATTTCTCCATAGGTCAATCAATCCAGCACCTAAAATCCAATCGCCTGCAGACAATGCATGAATACAATAACCATCTATTGCCGGATTCGCCCGTACGGCCTCGATCATTCTTTTGTTAGCCGTTCCATGAATATGTTGTTGATCCAGATAAAATTGCTGCATATCCGGGTATAAGTATTTAAAATTAGATTGCTCCAGCATTTCAACTTGGTCTACCGCCAATCGGTGATGGTATCGATACGCCGGTGTCAATGGATTTCCGATTTTTGCAAATGTCTTTGTATTCGCAGTGAGATCCGGCAGGCTTCCATAACCCAATTCTGAGACATAGGACATCAATCCTGGCACCACATTCCTGCCCGGTGTAGGCACATTGTATCCATGAGATTTTTTTTCATCTTCCGTCATACCGATGGAGAGATAACCATCATACCGTTCCTTATTGATAAATGGACCGGGATAGTTGTGAATATCATTAAACTTAGTAGGTTCATATTCATGGGGCAAATACATATTTGCCCCGAATGCCCATCCCCCTGATTCATCGAGGATAAGCCTGGTCGGATCCAGTTCCCTTACCATCATAGCCATGGGTCTCATTAGTTGTTTAAGTACCGGACGATGGAGTTCATTGAATAATTCCCATTGTACGATACAAGCTCTGTTTCGATCCCTCAACACGGCCTCACGAATTTCATTTTCCACCCGGGTAGGCAAATAAGGGGTTGATACTGGTAGGGTCATGCATTCCAAAGCAGGACTACCTACCACCAGAACTCCCATTTCATCGGCGAGATCCAGCCACATGGGTGCCGGAGGTCTTCGCCACGGTCGTATCATATTGAATCCAGCTTCTTTGGCCAGGTGGATTTCTCTCCTTGCCATCTCCTCACTATCTGGATAAGCAACTCCATTGGGATAGAGCCCTTCAAAAAAGGATGCTTTGATATATATTGGTTTCCCATTTAAATAAAAATCTTTGTTTATAATCGTCAATTCACGCATACCAAAACGTTCGCTCCACCGATCTGAAATGTTATCTTGGTTTCTGACTATGACTTCTGCTCGATATAAATGGGGATTATCAGGCGACCAATATTTTGCCTGGTCAATATTCAAAGACCAACGGTGTTTGCTTTTACCGGGATGCAAAGGCACGCTTTTTTGTATTGCTGCTGCTTTGGCGGCCTGGTCTTGTGCTTCATAAATATTGATCTCCACATCCGCAACCAATCCGTTGATCCCAGTATGATTTAGCTCCACTTCCAGTGATGCGGTGTTTTTATGGATATTGGTTTTTATATAGACATCTTCAACATAAATATCACCGGTTGCAACTAGTTTAACAGGTTGCCAAATACCACCTGTTATACCGCCTCGCCACTGAGGTGTTTCCATCGGACCCATACCGTCAATGTTTCGGTCGGTCAAGGTAATCGGCCCTACAACTCGCAATGTGAGAATATTGGTTTCTCCGGGCCGGATCATTTCATCAACCCGAAACTCAAAGGGGGTAAAGCCGCCTTCATGAAATCCGACTACTTCGTCGTTAAGCCAGACTTCGGATAAATAATTAACTGCATCAAACTGAATCCGGATTATTTTATCTTTCCAATCAGATGGTACCGAAAAAACTTTCTTATAAAAGGCTACTCCCTCGTAATCCTGTTTGTACAATTCCCATGCAGCGGGCACCTCAATAATCTGCCTGTTTGCCAGTGCTTCAAATGTTGCGGAATTCATCCACATGGCCTCCCGTCCGTCATTGTTCTCATCGTAAAGTATTTCCCATGAACCATTTAATGATATTTGGTTTTGAGAAATACCCAGGTTTGACAAAAAGAGTAATCCTAAAGCAATATTCCAGTATTTTCTAAACATAATCATTTATTAATTTTTGCAAATCCGGCTAATTTCAATATAGTTTATTACCAATGAGTTATAGTGATCATTCTAAGCTAGGTTTAATTTTCGAATTTATTCTTGACCAAGCTTCCTTGGCTTTTTCTAGGCTCGGTTGATCTGCATCTACGATATTATGCAATGCCTTTCCTTGCAGCACAAGAGGAGCTTCATTTTTTGGCAACCAGGTGGCCATTTCCTTTTTTGTTTTATAAAATTCTGCTTTATCCGCTAAGTTGTTCCATTCCTGATGATCACTAGCGTGATGATAGAGTTCTTCTGTTTTGTCAAAATAGCGATTGTAGCGCCATTCACGTGTCCTGATGCTAAAATTCCGTCTACCCCAAGTAATAATCGCGGGTTGTTTTTTAGGTTTTGCTGGATCTTTTAGCCAAGGTAGCAAATTCATTCCTCCCACATAATTGGGTTTTTGAAGCCCGGCCATTTCAGCCAATGTCGGATACACATCCTGCAACGAAACGGCTTCTCCACAGTCTCCTTGATAGTTATTACGAGGATCAATGATGATAAAGGGCACTCTAGTTGCTTCTTCCCAAAGTGAAAACTTTCTAAAACTTCGCTTTTCTCCCTGATGATAACCATGGTCTGACCAAAGTACTATAATGGTATTATTCCGATACGTGCTTTTTTTTAAGGCATCGATCACCCAGCCTATATTGGCATCAGTCCAAGAATTACATGCAAGATATGCCCTATGTACTTTCTGCCAATTATCGTTTTTACGAAAGTTAAAATCATCGTTTAATTTGGCATTACTTCTTCCTGCCCAAGGGATGTCGACTAGATCATTTGCTTTAATCACAGGAGGTTCTATTGGATTTGGATACAGATCAAAATATTTTTGGGGACAAACAAAAGGCAGGTGAGGTTTCACAAAACCCACCGCTAAGAAAAAAGGTTGAGTATGATTACGTTGTAACACCTCTTCTGCATACTGAGCAGTCACATAATCTGGATGATGTTCTAACGGCGATTTGGTCGGACAAAAAGCCATTTTACGACCGTTTCCAAAACCTCCCTGATAATCGTAAATAAGCTCGGGCAAAGTATCTAAAACGGCTTGATTATTTTCGGTCCATTCCCGCTGACCTCCATTCTTTCTAAAGGACCATTCTCTGCCATGGTGGATTTTTCCAGAGCCATAAGTAGCATATCCATTTTCTTTAAAGAGTTGTGGAAGACTGACATATTTTGCTAATAAAGATTGATCCATTTTCATTTGATCATAGAATGGATACAAGCCAGAACGATAAGGCTCAATGCCAAAAAGTAAAGCCGTTCGACTAGGACCACATGCAGGAGCAATACAATGTGCGTTAGTAAAGTTCACTCCTTGTTTTGCCAACTTATCCATATTTGGTGTGATGGCTTGTTGATGGCCTTTTAGGAATCCGGTCCAGTCGTTCATGTCATCTATTGCAATGAAAAGGATATTGGGTTTTTCCTGGTCAAAAGATTGGGAAGTGCAAGAAAATAATTGAATTAATAATAAAGAGAAACCAATTTGTTTTATGCCTGCCAGTAATATTTGTATGCCTTTTTTCATTTATGAATTGGAAAATTCTACTACAATAACATTATTGATTTCATCAATCTGATCTTTGGGTAAAGAGATCATGACACCTTGTGGGTGTGATTTATACTTTAATGGTTTCTTTAATCGATCGGCCAAAAAATAGATTGATTCGACTTTTTTTCGAAAGTCATTGAGATAAACTTTCCCATCCTCGGGATAATCAAAAACATGCAGGTAGAAAGTTCCGGGTTTGGCTGTAATCATCTCTACATCCGGATTCCAACGAACAGATGCGCCTCCACTGGTAGTATTATAAATTGCTTCTCCATTAACCTCCATCCATTTTCCCACTTCTTTCAAAATACGCTGCCCTGGTTCAGGAATTACTCCTTCCGCTGTGGGACCTACGTTTAAAAGATAATTTCCTCCTTTGGATGCGATATCACAAATATTAAATATGACCTGCTTTGTGCTTTTCCAGTTATGATCGTTTTTATTATATCCCCAAACATCATTTAAGGTCATACATACTTCGAATGCCTGTTTTTGGACACCACCTGGGATTTCCTGCTCCGGAGTTCCATAGTCCGCTCCAACGCCAAAGCGATTATTTATAAGACATTCGGGTTGCCATTTGTGTATGGAGTCAACCACGGCCTGGGCATAGGCTCTGTTTTGATCGTGTCCAGGGCTTAATGCTTCCCCGTGCCAGTCAAACCAAATAATACCGATCGGGCCATAATTGTGAAGGAGTTCTTTTATCTGTCCTTCGAGATAGGAAAAGTACTTTTTATAATCCGGTTTATTCTTTTTGGGAAAACCAACATAGCCGTCGGGCTGGGCTTTGGAAAAATAGGTGTATTCGAGTGGGTAGTTTTCATGGTGCCAGTCTTTTACGGAATAGTAGAAACATAGCTTAATACCTTGTTTTTGGCATTCAGCAGCCAGTTCCTTCATCGGGTCTTTACCATAAGGACTTGCATCCACAATATCATAATCCGTCAGTTTGGAATCGTACAGACAGAATCCTTCGTGATGCTTAGTAGTTATAACCATGTATTTCATACCGGCCTCTTTCGCCAGAGACACCCATTCTTTGGCATTGAATTTCACCGGATTAAATTCTTTCGCAAATTTCACATATCTCTTGCCGGGAATATTAGCGCCATATTGTATCCATTCCCCATAATTAGATTTGCCGTTCCATTCTCCGGCAGGAACGGCGTAAAGGCCCCAATGGATAAACATTCCAAATTTGGCTTCGTGGAACCAATCGAGGCGGTCGTTATCTGTTTGGTTTTGAGCTGTTGAAAAAGTATTTGCTGTCATTAGCAAAATGATGGCAAGGAGTAATTTTATATTTTTCATTGCTAGGAAGCTTTTAGCTTTACAAATTTCTTTTTAGGTGCGAAAGAAAAAGTTATTACATAGCGGTGCATAGAGTCTTAATTAATTTATTTATACTCTTCATGCAACGCTATGTTTCTCTGTGAACCTCCGCTTCGTTCAAACACAAACTACATTCAAATCCACCTGTCAATCAAACCTGGACAAACCACTAGCTGCCGTTTTAACGTTCCAAATATCCTAACTTCCGCATCCAATCTTCCATGCGATCCGGCCAGGTGGTGACCGGCAAATGGGTTTTACGTAATCCATACCCATGTCCTCCGCTTTCATAAATGTGCAGCTCCGCAGATATTTTTGCCTTTCTTAATGCGATATACATCTCTGCCATTGCTTCAGGGCCCCAGTCATCATGCGTAATCACCATAAAAAAGGGCGGACAATCTTCGTTCAGTTCTGCTTCTTCAGGAAGACTACCAGAGTAAATTGGTGCTGCAAAATCCGGCCGGAAAGAAATTGTATCGTAATCATCCACAGGCGTGTATAAACGCTTAGTTGTCAGCGCAGTATACTTAACAGGAGTGCCTCCTGCTGAGAAACCAATAATGCCGATCTTATTTGGATCTATTCCGATCTCCTCTGCCCGGCCACGCACCATACTCATCACCCGCTGTCCATCCTGAGCTGCTGCCAACCACCTTTTCCCTTGATTATATGCCACGCCGGGAACTCTGTACTTTAGGACAATTGCTGTCACGCCTATCGAATTCAGCCACGCTGCAATCTCGGTCCCTTCCAGGTCGTAAGCCAGGATCCAGTGCCCTCCTCCGGGAGCAATGACTACTGCCGTTTTTGTGTCTATTGCCGGGTCAGGCTTATATATGGCCAGGTTAGGTACTGTATTGTGTAGACGTATGACACGGCGCCCTGCAACAAGTTCTCCATCGGGGCCCGTTGAATCGAATTCATCAGCTAGCTTTAGATAGGTACCCGGAGCATCTTCGGGCCAGAGGTTCCAAATAACAGGATCACCCGTCTGAACCAGTGCTTTTCTGGCTTTGTCAAACTCGGGATTCACGGCATTTGCAGACCATTGCTGCAAAGAACCGATCAAGGCATTTGTGGTTTCCGGATACTGCCCCTGGTCATCTGTGGATTTTATCCAGTTAGTAAGTATGTTCTGATGCCTTTTTAGTTCGCCTGAGAACTTTGGGTCTCTGGCCAGATTGTTGATTTCATAAGGATCATTTTCCAGGTCATAAAATTCTTCTGGCACTCTGGTTTCCGACCAGATAAAGCTTTCCTTGTCATCCATTTTACCGGATTCATGATAGGCGCGCATTTCTCTCACAAAGGAAGTTACATCACGGTATTGCGGCTGCATAAATGGCCGGTCTGTGAGGAAATTTTTGATATATTTGAAACGTTCTGTCGTTATGGCCCTTACTCTTTCAATGGTATAGTCACATCGATCTCTTGCACTCACCACAAAATCTCGTTTAAAATCATCCGCAAGCAAGTCCTTACCCTCCATCCAATTGGGTATTTCGGTTCCACTCAAAGCCAAGGTTGTTGCCGTAATGTCGATTCCACTCATAAGGTCTTTACGGACTTTTCCCTTTGCAATTCCAGGACCGGTCATTAGCAATGGCACTCTTATTCCCCCTTCATACAGCCATTGTTTATGTCGCGGCAGCCGCATGCCATGATCCGACCAGAAAAAAATGATCGAATTTTCATAAAGCCCTTTCTTTTTCAATTCAGCGATAATCTGGCCGACCTCGCCATCCGTTTGGCGAATACAATCATAATGATGGGCTATTTCTTTACGTACTTCAGGAAGATCGGGATAATAGGGCATGACCTCTACTTTATCAAGGTCGGTATAAATGGCCTGGTTGCCAATTTTAACCATCGATTTATCTTTCGTCGTTCTGGCATTGGAAAAGCGTCCTGAATTTTTTCCTCCTTTTAGCTGAAACTGAATGAATACAGGCTTATTTACCGGCCGATCCTTCCATATTTCTGGAGAATATCCCCAAGGTTGACTGTTAACATCGTAAAGTAATTCTTCCTTGTCCTCTGTGAAGTAGGCACCGTGGCCATATGCACCTTTCACCTTATCCAATTCTTTCTGATTTTGAGTGGGCCACAGAAAGTTGAAATCATTTTTGGGTCCAGCATTGATAACATGGTACCCATTACTTCGAAGTAGCTGATAAACCGTTTTTATGTGTTCAGGAAGTTTGATCTTTTCTTCTGAGGTACGTTGCCGAGAACTACGATGATTATGTATCCCCAAAGTAGTCTGCATGGTTCCGAATGCAATGCCCGATCGAACAGCGGAACATACACCGGCTGACATATAAGCCCGGTCAAATCGGATTCCGTTCTCTGCGAGTTTGTCTATATTGGGAGTCGGAACGGTATTGTCGCCATAACAGCCCATCCAGTCATTCATATCTTCAACAAATATCCACACGATGTTAGGACGGGTGTCTGCTCCAAAAACGTAGATATTGGTAAAGAGAAAAGCTAATAACAATACTTTTTTTATCATGTCATTTAAGTTTTGCAAAACCAAGCAATTGATAAGGATGAACCATCTGTCTAAGCTCTTCCCGCATTTTATTTAATTTTCGCTTATATCTCGATTTCCCACCTTGGTTAAACCATTCATAAGGATCTTTTTTATGATCATAAAGTTCTTCCTCCCCGGTATTATACAATATATACCTGTAACGCTGTGTCCGTATGGAGTAATGCTGCAATCCAGGATTCCCTTGGGTAACATCACCTGCATACACGGCAGTCAAAGCCGCCCTGGCTCCTGCCCATTTCCTGGTCTTTGGATTCTCTAGAAATGGTTTCATGCTGTGTCCATCCAGTGGATGGCCTTTTTCATTTTTCATCGTTTCTTTAGATAAACCGCAGAGATCGACCAGCGTGGGATAAACATCAATGAGTGATACTGGATGCTCTACCTGACCTCCCGGCTTAGTTAGACCAGGAACACGCATCATTAATGGAATTCGAGTACTCTCCTCCCAGAGCGAGTTTTTATATAGATAATCTTTTTCTCCCATGTGAAATCCATGATCACTGGCCAATATTACAATAGTGTTATCTTTCAACGCAGTCTTGTCCAGCGCATCTAATACCTGACCTACATTGTCGTCGACTGCAGCTACACAGGCAAGATAAGCTTGGGTCCACCTTCTCAACCCAGCTTCTGTACTCCCATAGGCTTGAGATATTGCTTCAAACATTTCTTTGCCAAATCTCAACGCATGAACATCACCATCCTGGTAAGCCATTTTTAAATGCGTATCATCCGCGTCATTAGACTTAATAACCGTCAATTTTATCTGGTCTAAAGGAAATCGATCAAAATATTTTTGAGGCGCTACTAATGGCGTATGAGGTCGCAAGAATCCAACCGCTAAAAAGAAAGGATGATTTTCGGAAGTGTTTGCAAAATGTTGGATTTGTTGAGCCGCCCATTGGGCATTAACTTCATCCGGAGTAAGATCACGGTTATCATCATCAATATAATTCATTGGTTTGTAGCCCATATTTGGATTACCGGTTGTCCAGTGTAAGGGCTTCCCTTCTGAGCTGGTCCTACCCTGTAAATTAATAAATGGCCCGAGTGATCCATCCACCCATCCAATATCCGAAAAAGGTGAGGGCACATTTGGATGAGGTAGCCGGTTTTGTCCATCAAATGGAGTTGGAGAATAATCAGCAGGATTTTCAAAATGAGACCAAACCTCTCTTTTCAAATGATGTAATATTTTTCCAGTTCCGGAGACTATGTATCCGGCTTGCTTGAATTGCTCCATCAACGTCCTGGTATTATTCAGCACTTCGTTGTTAAACCAAGGGGCCTGGTAGAAATTACCGGAATGATGAGGTAATACCCCGGTCAGCATACTGGAACGGGAAGGGCCACACATGGGTGCGTTGGTATAAGCACGTTTAAAAATTACACCAGATTTAGCCAAGCGAGTCATGTTTGGGGTAAGACTTTGCGCATGACCACCCAATTGCTCAATGCAATCGTTTAAATCATCCACCATGATCAAGAGGATATTAGGCTGATCTGACAAATGATCAAAACTTGGAGCTGCTCTATTTAAAAAAAAACTAGTTAATAGGATTACCAGACAATATTTCACTTGATTAGTGCTTTTTAATTTTCTATTATCGCGAACATTTCTCTTTTCAATTTTTCCTTTGTCGATGATATTTTTTGGTCCTCGACCAGGTTGGTCCATTCATAAGGATCTACGCGATGATCGTACAACTCTTCTGTACCATCCATATATCTTATATATCGCCAATCACGAGTTCGGTATGAATAAGTTTGATTCATGACATCCTCTTTATTTAAACCATTACCCACCATGCTAAGGGCACCGGAAGGTCCACCCCATGAAGTAGTTTTTGGATTTGAAAGAAATGGAGCCAAGCTATGTCCTCCCAGACTTCCTCCTAATTCATTGATCTTGTAGTCACCTGATAAGTTACACAAATCGATGAAGGTAGGATATAAATCAATTAAAGAAATAGGATGAGTTACTTCTGAATCCGATTTTACTTTGGGAGAGCGTATTACTAAAGGGATTCTGGTACTTTCTTCCCAGGGAGAATTTTTAAAAAGGTAGTCTTTTTCACCCATTTGCCATCCGTGATCACTCGTCAGAACAATAATCGTATTGTCTTTAAACTTACTATTATCTATTGCATCAACTACTTTTCCTATTTGTTCATCCACAAATGCAACACAGGCTAGATAAGCTTGAAGGAAATGTTTTAATCCTAAAACAGCATCTCCCCCATAAGATTCTTTTAGTGTTTGATAATATCTCAATCCTTTCATCTTTGCAGGATAAATATTCTTATAGTAAGTATCCTCAGCATCCTCAGGCTTAAAAGATGAAAGCTCAATTTCATCCAGTGGAAACATCTCAAAAAATCTCTTGGGAGCGTACAATGGAGTATGAGGACGGACGAAGCCAACGCCCAGAAAAAAGGGTTGCTCAATAGGTTTTTCTTCCAGTGCTTTTATTTTTTCAGCTGCCCATTTTGCGTGCATCTCATCTGGCAACAAATCACGATTGGACTCGTCGACATACTTTAGAAAATCAAGCTTTCCTCTCGTATACAACCAACCCGTCTGCTTCCCTTTAGATTCATTTTCTGGGAAAACTGGAATATCAGATAGCGGTGCAAATGAACCATCAATAGGTCCAATACTTCTAAAAGGTTCAGGCACAGATGGATGCCCTACTGGTTCCTCTCCATTAAATGCAAGCGGTCCATAATTGTTAATATCAACACCCCATTCATCCCAATATTCTTTTTTATTTATGTGCAATAGTTTTCCACTCCCTGCCACATAGTAACCGTTCTCAGAAAAATATTCCATGATGGTTTTATTGTTTTTAAGGGTAGGCTGTTCAAAGTGTTTGGTCCAGCCAAAATCTCCGGACTCATGAGCATACACACCAGTAAAAAGACTGTTTCGGGAAGGTGAACAAACCGGTACATTTGAGTGGGCATTTTTGAATGCCACACCTGATTTGGCCAACTTGTCAATATTGGGCGTTTTAGCCTGAGGATGACCTCCAAATATACCTTGATAGTCGTTGAGATCATCAACTATAATAAAAACCACATTAGGATTCTCTATTTCGGTATGACTTGTTGACCTTATCGAACAGCTTATTAATCCTATACATAAAAAAAAGATGAAGAAATGCTTAATCATAGCTATAGGTTTAATTGAAGTCAGCAATTTCTTCCTCTTGCCTTGGATAAGTTTCCATCACTCCAGATTCTATACATAAATAATAATTTCTAAATTATCAAGCAAAAGTCTATCGTATAACCCGTCCTGAAGTATTACCACCCATCAATCTTTCTACTTCACTACGGGAGGAATAATTGAAGTCACCGTTCACCGAATGTTTCAAACAGGAGGATGCCACCGCAAAACGAATGGCAATTTCCGGTGAAGATAACTCAGGTGTGTTCAAAGCGAAAATCAATCCTGCTCCAAATGAGTCGCCTCCACCCACCCGGTCCACAATGTCCCTTATCTCGTAAGGTGTATAATCACCATCCATTACTGGAGCAAAATGAGCTTGTCCGGTAACCGGATCAAACAACATGGCACCCCAATTATTGTGAGAAGCCGAGATACTTTCCCGTAAAGTAATTGCAACCAATCTTACATTTGGAAATTGCTGGACAATTTCCTCAGCTACATCTTTATATTTAGTTACATCCAATTGGCCACTTTCAACGTCTGTGTCCCCTGCAGCTATTCCCAAGACGTCATGAGCATCTCCCTCGTTTCCTATAACCACATCGATATAGGGAAGCATTTTACGCATCGTCTCCTGAGCCAAATCAGCGGGAGTTGTATCCGCTTTCCAAGTCCACAAATTTTTTCTAAAGTTTAGATCTGTTGAAGTGGTGAGTCCAATCTTTTTAGCTTCCTGCAAGGCAGTTAACGCAGCATCCGCTGCGGTTTTAGATAATGCCGGAGTAATACCAGTCACATGCATCCACCCTGCACCGTCAAAAATTTTGTCCCAGTGATAGGCTGATCCAGGAGTTAAGGATATGGCTGAATAAGACCGGTCATAAATAACTTTACTAGGACGCTGATTTGCCCCTCGTTCTACGAAATATAGACCAAAACGTCCTTGATTATTAAGATGAATACCAGCCGTATCAATGCCCAATCCTTGGAGATTCGCCAGACAAGCCAGGGTAATATCATTATCGGGTAACGCGGTAACAAATCGTGCTTTCCCACCGAGCATCGATATAGAAGCTGCTACATTGGCTTCGGCCCCTGAAAAAGTTATGTTCAGGCTTCCCGGCATGGATTGTCTGAATCGTTGAAAGTCTGGAGGACACAACCGGCCCATAATCTCGCCAAAGGTTACAATAGTCTTCATAATTAATAGTTAATTTTTGATTTGGTTTATTAGCGTGCGTATAGCTTTCGCATTTGCCGTAATCGTTTCCCAATCACCGGCCTGGATCATAGAGCGTTTTGCAATCCACGACCCACCAATAGCCGTTATCAGAGGTGATTCAAAATAGGATCTGGCATTAGCCAGACTAACCCCACCCAATGGAATAAAACGTAGATTTAGGTAGTTGTAGGGTGCTGCCATACTTTCCAGATGTTTGATTCCACCAGAAGTTTCAGCTGGAAAAAACTTCAAAATCCGACAACCTAGTTCCAGGGCTATTTCAATATCAGAAGGAGTAACAATTCCCGGAGCAAAGGATAATCCATGATCTTGTGCTGCTGAAATTATCCGTGGATTACATCCTGGAGAAACCGCAAAATCAACATCAATTTCTTTAGCAGCTTTTACTTGTTCTATTGTCAACACTGTTCCCAGCCCAACAGTTACGCCAGGTACTTCTATCTTGATAGCTTTGGCAGCATCCAAGGCCACCGGCGTACGAAGCGTAAGTTCGATAGCATTAACGCCACCTGCCATTAGTGCATTGGCCAATGGAACCGCATCCTTTAATTCATCAATAACTAAGACGGCAATCACTTTGGCTTCATCAATAATACGAATCATTTCTGGAGACAC
>JAHEJC010000009.1 GCA_024639065.1 Lewinellaceae bacterium
ATCCTAAAATAATGTCATGTTTAGCAACCAACAATTCACCTCTTTTTTGCAGATCCAAAACGCCACTCCCTCCCCTATTGCGCATTGAATTAGTTTTGGCGTCTATGAGCAATGGGTCACCTTGGAAAACAAACTCATCAATCCAATACGGTACGCTTATATCTGGTTCTTTAATAGAAGGATGAATATGAGCAGGTTCTTTACTGTTGGGATATGCCGCAGGTCGAATGGTGTAAATAGAATAAGTCCCATTTTGATCAGTCTTCACCCAACCCCGAATATAACCATGCCTTCTCGCCCTTTGATCTAAACTTGGTTTAGTGCTGTACAAACCAGCTATATCAGTATGATAATAATATAAGGTTACATTGGGTGCTGGAGTTTTTCCATCTAGATGATAAATCTTACCGGTGATCAAAATGCGTTGTCCTTTTTGATCCCAACCAGGACTCGTATCCACGGAAGCGATTTGATCCGGTAATCCGATGTAGAAAAAATCTCGATTTTCAAAAGGACCACCTACTGTTCTACCATCCTGATCGCGAAAAGCTATTTCATCCGAGTTGTTTGTTTGTGCGGTACAATTGAGTTGAATTATACAAATTAGTAATGGAACAATTAATCGAAAAAGCATAAATAAGTTTTAGTCTAAAACATAAGACGTGATTTTAACCTTTTTCGGTGTGCTAATAAAAGAATCCTCCAATCTTAGAAAAGTGACTAAATCATAACGAATAACAAAATAATTATCCTTTTACGTAAAGTACTTCCTTGACTGCCTTAATAATTTTTTCCGGATTGGGCATCCATGCCTCCACCAGGGTAGGTGCATATGGGAGGGAAGTATCCAATGCATTGACTCTGGTAACCGGCGCATCCAAGTGGTCAAAGGCATACTTTTGGACTTCGTAAGCCACCTCTGCAGAAATCCCAGCAAAGGGCCAGGACTCGTCTACAACCACGATACGATTGGTCTTTTTTACTGAATCGACAATGGTATGATGATCAAGTGGTCTAATAGTCCGCAAGTCAATCACCTCAGCACTAATACCTTCCTTGGCCAATTCTTCTGCGGCTTTATCACATTCTATTACCATTTTGTTAAATGAAACTAAAGTAACATCCGATCCTTCCCTGCGTACACGCGCTTTGCCAATCGGAACTAGAAATTCATCCTTCGGCACCTCTCCTTTTAAAGCATACATAATCTCTGACTCCATCATGCATACCGGATCATCATCTCGAATAGCTGATTTTAATAATCCCTTTGAATCGGCTGGATCAACACATGATATTACTTTAAGTCCTGGTGTATTGGCCATCCAGGATTCAAACATTTGTGAATGCTGTTGGGCCAGTTGCCCGGCAGCTCCGGAAGGACCTCTAAAAACAATCGGGCAACCAAATTGTCCTGCCGATTGGGAAAGTGTTTTGGCAGCATTGTTCACTATTTGATCAAAAGCGAGAACAGCAAAGTTCCAGGTCATGAATTCAATAATTGGTCTCAACCCATTCATGGCTGCTCCAACGCCGATTCCGGCAAATCCAAGTTCGGTAATCGGTGTATCAATTACTCTTTTAGGGCCAAATTCATCTAGCATACCTTTGCTAACCTTATAGGCACCATTGTATTCTGCCACTTCTTCGCCCATCAAAAATACGGTTTCATCTCTGCGCATTTCTTCTGACATGGCTTCTCCAAGAGCCTCCCTTAATGTGATGATTCTGGACATTTATTCGATTATTTTAGATGACGAAGATAATGAAATTCTTGATTTGCAGGTGCACTGGACTACATAATGATCATTGAAAGAATTCCAAATAAGGATGGCTTAACTATCTCATTCAACGATCAATTATTTTTTTAATCCAAACCAATCCCAATCATTTTTTTTCTTCTTTTTTCTTTTTGACTTTCTTTGATGTTTCTTGATATCTTTATTACTAATAAAGATATATCGAAAGGAGATTCCGCTTTCACTTTGAAATGTTCTGGGTGCATCGAAATAGATAACTGGTTTATAATCCCAGGAAACATTGAACCGACCCAAAGATAATTCGATTCCTCCGGCAATTGAGGCACCAGTGTAATTCAAGGCTTCTTTTTCAGGATCTTGTATATATTTGGATTGAATACCAATTCCGGTATACACATTAAAATTTTTAAACAAAAGTGGATAATGGCGTTGGATCTGCAGACCTGCGGATACGTAATCTGATTTAAATCCTGAAAGTACAATTCCTTCCAAGGTGGTATTCTTAAAAATTCGCTGCTGGATCGTCAAACCATTTTCCGTTCCTAAACGGACACCTCCGGCTGTAAAATAGGATTGACCACATAAGGAAATTGAAAACAGGGTAAACAATAATGAGGAAGAATATTTCATTCTTTATTTTTGTATGAGACGGAAACTTGATTCTGTTTGTTTCAATGATTCTAAATGGTAGTAAAACTTTAACATGTATAATTATCGATGGAGATTATCTCAATTGATTAAATTTTATCTGCAAGCAGATACGATAAGTAAAGTACATTCCCCTTTTGCCTACAAAATACTTTCATACATTTTAGATGAAGAAAGAACGTATTACGATTTTAGATATATTGAAGAAATTAGGTCGCTTGCCTTGGAGAATAATCGTGAATTGAACTTAGTTGATTTTGGTGCTGGATCAACAGCATTGAAGGAAAAACAAAGAAAAATTTCTAAGATTGCTGAAGTTGCTGCCTCATCGCCCAAACAATGTAGAGAACTCTTTCGTTTAGTTCAGTATACTAAGCCTTCCTTTAGCATCGAGCTTGGCACAAGTTTGGGTATTTCGACGGCCTATATAGCTAAGGGTTACACGGGTGGTAAAGTCGTCAGTTTTGAGGGAGATCCATCCTTGAGTAAAATTGCCAAACTGAATCTAAAATCTCTCCAGGTAAAAAATGTAGAAATCCGCACGGGCTCATTTGAAGAAACACTTCCCATTTTTCTTGGCGAAGTAAAGTCTCTCGATTTTATTTTCATGGATGGTCATCATACCTATGATGCTACTATTCGTTATTTTGGATTATTGAAAAGCAAACTACATGATGGTGCTGTATTGGTTGTAGACGATATATATTGGTCTATGGATATGTTAAAAGCATGGAAAGAAATCATCCAAGATCCATTGGTAACCTTATCAATAAATCTATTCTACTATGGAATCATATTTTTCAAAAAATCGATCCTAGAAAAAACACATTTACAGATTGTAGACCAAGCATTTAAACCCTGGAATTGAGCTCTTTAGTAAATTACCAAGTTAGCGTATCAGCGAATTAGCAGGTTAGGTTTTTCGTTTGTAGAGCACGGAGCCTACTTGGAGTATCCGATTCGTTTTTTATTAAATATTTGTTCCTCATCTTTATGGGTGATCTTTTTAACATCATCCAGAGAAATAATATGATCATTCTTACTGGCTCTCTTACGTGATGAAAGTCTTAAATTTTGTTGTCTAATCGACTCTAAGACCATGCTTCGTGCTGTTCGTGCATTACCGAAATATTTATCTCGTCGGTTGTATATATGTTTAAAATATTCAAATAGATAATTGCGGGCATTAATTGCCAATTCTAACTGATGTTCAGCTAACATACCTTCAGAAATTTGAATAAGTTGATCAGGAGGATAATCATCAAATTTCAAAATCTTATCAAACCTTGACTTCAATCCTGGATTTGCTTTTAAGAAAGCTTCCATATTCTCAGGATAGCCGGCTACAAAAACAAAAAATTCTCCCCGATGATCTTCCATTCTTTTTAATATAGTTTGAATGGCTTCATTCCCAAAATCTCCACCCATAGAACTTCTCATAGTCAACGAATAGGCTTCATCAATAAAGAGAACCCCTCCCAGGCTGTCTTCTATTTTCTCAGCAGTTTTGATGGCCGTTTGACCTACGAAACCTGCGACCAGGCCTTGACGATCCGTTTCTATCATATGGCCTCTTTCCAGAATACCTAGCGCTTTGTAAATTTTGGCCAGAATGCGGGCAACTGTGGTTTTTCCAGTACCTGGATTACCGATAAAAACAGTATGCAAATAAAAACTATTCAGTACATCTTTACCGGTATTCCTGTAATATTTGACTATGTTGACAAGTTCATGGATTTCATTCTTAATGTTTTCCATGCCTATCAAATGCTCCAATTCTTTTAAGGACGTTTCCAATAATTGCTCATCTACCGGAATAAGTGGTCTGGGCTTGATTTTATCAGACTGAATTTTCTCAACATCTCCAAGGTGTATAACTTCCAAATCATTGTCTGAGACTTGATATGGATCCTCTTGCGCCATAATCCTCAAGGCCAGGTTTAATTTAGCTTTTTCAATTATATCATGCACATAACGTGCATTTCCAAATGTTCTGTCTCTATTTCGATAAGCTTCAGTGATCATTTCATCAATCTTCAACTTAGCCTCGGGGGTAAGTATAACTTTTTTTTCCTGGCAGGCATAATCAGCAATCTTCGACAACTCCTGAGGAAGGTAGTCACCAAACTCAAGATTTACTTTAAAGCGGGATTTGAGTCCTGGATTGGAATCGAGAAAGTATTTCATTTCTTTAGGATAGCCAGCTACTATAATGGCCAGATCTCCCGGGCCATTGGACATCTCCTTTACAAGCAGCTCAATGACCTCCCGTCCAAAATCCTTGCTGTCATCATTACTTCGAGCAAGGGAATAAGCTTCATCAATAAAAAGCACGCCTCCCCTAGCCTTTTCAAGTGCTTCACGCACTTTGGGTGCAGTCTGACCTATGTATTCACCGATCAGATCCACACGATCTACATTGTGTATATGGCCTTTGGAAAGTAAGCCCATTTTCTTATACAATAAACCCATCATCTGGGCTACGGTTGTCTTTCCTGTTCCAGGATTTCCAATAAAAACTGAGTGGACATTTACTTCCTCTTTTTCTTCAAAACCTCGTTCTTTACGAAGCTGCAAAAATTGGATGTATTGGGCATGATTGCGTATTTGAGTTTTGACATTTTCCAGGCCGATAAGGTTATCAAGTTTTGTCATGACTTCCTCAAAAGTCAAATTCGCATGTTCGTCAGGCAATAAAATAAGTGGAGATGCCTGATTAGGAAGTGAGATATTTGGATTGCCTTCTACAAATTCTTCATCTACTTCAAATTGCACCGAAGCCAGCAGGTGATCCATGAAAACAATTTCAACCGAATAAGTACCCCCCTTCCAGGAGTTTTTAATATTAGACCCCCAACCGGCAGTTATCCGAACATCTTCCTCATCTTTCTTGACATGAACAAGCCTTACAACTTGCCCTTTTAATTCCTTAGCCCCATTGAAAAATTTTACAAAAATCTCGCATTCCCAATTTGATTGGAAATGAACATTTTTGAAAATTGCGTCTACATATATATACCTTGTTTCATCTTCACCAAATACCATAAAGTATTTCCGATCATCTTCACTTACGTCATCGTAAGGCCCTTCATATAATTTCAAGGATTGAACTTCAAGATATGGGTTGTAAGTTGGATCTATTGATTGGCCTGTATCCTCTATATAAAAATATTTAGTACCTACCTTATTGCCTTCAATCCACGCCTCCCAATAATAAGTCCCTTTTTTCCAAAAAGAACCTTCCTTCTTATTACCCCATCCTTCTCGAATATAAATTATATTATCTGATTTGTGTATTTTCCGGCTAAACTGCAAACTGCACATTTCTTTCTTTCCTCGGTGAATTGAAAAACACTTGAGCATGATCTCAGCTTCCCATGAATCAAGGTCAAATAATTTATTATAAAAAGATAACTCTGCATAAACAAAAGCTGTTTCATAACGATCAAAAACTTGTCGGTACTTTTTCTTATTATCGGCCAGCCATTCCGTGGAACAATAGACCTTTAATTCCTTAAATTTGAAATGCTTAACCTGATCTTTTTGTAATCTTTCTTCCATTTCAATTTAAATATGGTATTAATTTCTCTTAATTTACTTTTTCTACAAAGAAATAGTTCACATTTTTGCGCTTGTTTTGTGAAAAAATAGAAACAATTCATTCCTGCAACCTTTTCAGAATTATTCCTGTTAGAAGATTTACTTAAATATATGTAACTGAATGGCTAAAGTAAAATTTACATTTGAAGATAAAACCATTAGCGAAGTCACGGTAAACAATGCCGAAGCAGGCTTGTCGATTTTGGAAATAGCCGAAGATCATGATGTCCATCTAAATCATAATTGCGGCGGTGTATGTGCTTGTTCTACCTGCCATGTTTATGTGCAAAGAGGAGAACAATATTTAGAAGAAATTTCAGACAATGAAGAAGACTTTATTGATCGAGCGATTAATCCAAGATTGGAATCAAGGCTGGGGTGTCAATGTATTATTTTAGACCAAAGCGCAGAAATTGATATTGAGATTCCCGACCAGGCACAAATTATAGGACACGAACATTAATATATATTTCAACTTAAAAGCGGTAATAAAATATGGAACTAGATAATTTACCTATAAATTGGGAAGATCATGAGGATATTGCGATAAAACTATATGATCGATTTGGAGATGATTTCAATGAGAGTAAGATATATAGAATCCGTTTTACGGAGTTAATTGATTGGGTAATGGAAATTGAAGAATTTGAAGGTGTGCGTGATGATTGCAATGAAGGACACCTGGAGCAGATTCAGGCTAAATGGGTATATGAATGGCGTGACAATCAATAAATAAGCATCCTAGTTGATCCGCTTTCTGCGGTTTAGCATTTCTAATATTACCAATTCATTAGGGAAATTTTTCAATATTTTATGAAATTAATTTCAGGAATTTTCAACAAGAATGGGCTTGTCTTCATTCGATTGTTTGATAATTTCAAATCCTGAAATGAATCTAGTGATAATCTCTTCTCTCCAAGGATTGATCACAGCTTAACCGTAGATGATAATTAACCTTCATTGGGATGGAAACTGGATACTTGCAAATGGGATATTCATCATGAATTTTAATTACAGAGAAATTAGGTGATGAATTACGTTTCGCTAGAATTACTAACTTACTTTAGCTAGATATTTATTAAAAATTGTAACTAATTTTTTTCTAATCATATCTACGTCCATCATTTTAGAATCATTTTTAGCCTTTATTGTTAAAAACAGGCCGATTGCAAATATGATCATGGTGGGCAACCAAGCACCAAGAATGGCATCAACTTTTAAGGTTTCTGACATTTTTTTCATTGCAATTGAAGCCACGATATAAAGCGCAAAAAAGATGATGGAAACTAATAATGGATATCCGAAACCACCTTTTCTAATAATCGCTCCCATGGGGGCTCCAATAAACAGAAAAATAAAACATGCTATAGCTAGAGAAAACTTTGAATGTAATTCGAATTGAAATTTCGCGAGATTTATGTGCAATCGCTTTTCTTCAGATATTGATTTTGTGATATCGTATTGAAGGTTTCTGACAGAGGTGGATGCGATGGATAAAATGGATCTTTTTTCAGTGTTAGAGAATAGACTATCCACATTAAATCCAAGTAGAGATCCTTTCTTATTGGATAGAACTAGTCTACCTTGTATCGAGGTAGTATCAGGGCGAAGCATTCTTTCTTTTAGCATACTCGGAGTATCCAAGCTTTTTTTTATTTTTTTGGTCACTCTGACAATTTGGTTTTCCTTTGGTAATTGGTCTTGTGTAAAGTTATCCGTTATTGGACTAACTGTATCCAAAGGGACAGAGTCTGTGATTGCCATAAGCTCGTCTCTCTCTTCTAATAATATATCATTATTCTTGGGAGGAGGTATATCCAGTAGTTTCATAAATCGCGTATCCAAGGGCGCACGGATGCCACTCAATTTATACTGAAACGAATCAATATCAGCAATAAGTTCTATAGAACTGCGCATATAGTGATGGGATTTAAATAAATCCTGGTCTGTCATACCTAGTTCGAATTCGTTTAAATCAAATGCTTTGTTCCAAGATTTAAATTGAGTTCTCATAAATGGGTAAGTCAGTTTGCCATTTTTTGATTCTTTGTATTGCTCCGAGTATTTCACCCCATCATTTAAGCTCATTATGAAATACCGGCCTGACTCATCCGTATACATTTCTCCATTTTTTGCAGATATGACATCAATATCGTTAGTATTATTTGCTTGGTTATAAACTAAAACACCTTCAATACCACGGTCATCTGCCAGTTTACGATCAATCCAAATCGAAAAGCCAAAAAAATCATTATTAAACATCCGCTCTTCAATGCTCAAAGAAGGTTTTTGTCTACGTATATCCCACATCCGAGAATGGAATTGCAAATTTGCTTTTGGATTGAGAAAATCATTACACAGATAAGAGAAAATACTAATCAAAGTAACTAGAAAAATTAAAGAACGCATAATTCGAAATAATGAAACACCAGCTGATTTGAAACTGGATAGCTCATATTTTTCTCCCATATTTCCAAAAACCATGACGGATGCTAATAAAACGCCTATAGCCAAAGCTAAGGGAAACAATTTGATCGATAAATAAAAGATCATTTCTACAATAACAAAAAGGCCTAAACCTTTTCCCACAAAATCGTCTAAATAGATGAAGAGTGTCTGCATGACCAAAACAAACAGCGCTATCAAGAAGGATAACAAAAAGGGTGGAATAAATGATTTTACCAACAATAAATCAATGCGTTTCACTCTGGTTATTTATTGAGTCTATTCTAATAAACACAAATTTAAGCCAAAGTTGACTATTGGTTTGCTTTTTTGATTACCGGACTCCCAATATCTAGGCTAAAAAATGCCAATCTTAAGTAAAATAGGTACCTCTTGGTGGTATTTATTTAACGAACTTTTAACGGTGGCTGCCAATCAAATTAAGTTATATTTGTGTCGATTTTATCAAAAGAAATAAACTTTTATGGTTTGGTTTTTCCTTATTGGATACATTTTATTGAGTGTAGGACTTTATTTTATTTTTAGCAAAGCTGGCGAAGAAGGATGGAAAGGATTGGTACCTGGTTTTAATCTGGTTGTTTGGAGTAAGCTCATTGGAAGACCTGCTTGGTGGCCTTTATTGCTATTAATACCTATCGTCAATATTTTCATTTATTGCGGCATGGCTATTGATCTGGTAAGGTCATTTAACAAATTAAAATTTATCCATAGTTTGCTGGCAGTGGTTGTCGGACCAATTTATTATATTTTATTAGGCACCAATAAAACAGATAAATATGTCAGTCCTATTTTGGATCGAGAAAAAGAATACATACATAAAATCCACGAAGCCAAAAGCAAGAATAAAACCAGGAGTTACGAACAACTAATCCAAAAAAATCCTTACAAAAAATCGGTAGCCCGCGAATGGGTCGAAAGTATAATTTTTGCCGTATTTGCGGCAGCATTTATACGAATGTTTCTGATCGAAGCCTATGTAATACCTACTAGTTCAATGGAAGGATCATTATTAGTTGGAGATTTCTTGTTCGTAAGCAAGGCACATTACGGCATAAGACCGCCCATGACCATTGCGATGGTTCCGCTGTTGCACAACCGGATTCCTTTATTAAATACCGAGTCCTATCTAGAAAAACCCAACTTAGCTTATAAGCGATTACCAGCTCTTGAAACCATTGATAACAACGACCCTATTGTATTTAATTGGCCGGTCGGCGATAGCGTATACGTCACTAGTCAACGTAGTTGGACGGCAAGACAAGTACAAACCATTCCACAGGCTCAAGCCGCTGCAAGAGGCAAAAAACTAATAACCCGCCCACTGGACAAAAAAGACCATTATATTAAAAGATGTATTGGTATTGCAGGTGATTCAGTGGAAATTAAAGATCGGCAAGTCTACATAAATGGTAAAATGGCTGAGAATCCGGAAAACATGCAATTTAAATATTTAGTTGGATCGAATACCTCTCAAGTAAACCAAAAATTACTGGAACGAATTGGGGTAAGTCTGACAGACAGTTATCAGCCAGGCACTTATCACCTCACTAATAAACAAGTTGAACAAATAAAAAAGAGTGACCCTAATCTGATAGTTCAATTATTACCTGCTGGAGGTGGTGATATGTTTCCGCACGATCCGAAAAATTTTCCTAATTGGACTTTTGATAATTATGGCCCAATTTATATCCCTAAACAAGGAGCTACTGTATCCATAACACCGCAGACGTTGGCACTTTATCAACGAATTATTTCAGTATATGAACACAATAATCTAAGGGTGGAAGGTGAACAAATTTATATTAATGGAGTCTTGAGTGATTCATACACCTTTAAACAGGATTACTTTTGGGCCATGGGAGACAACAGGCACAATTCTGAAGATTCCAGAGCGTGGGGATTTGTACCTCATGACCACATTGTCGGTAAACCATTATTTATCTGGTTTTCTACTAAAAATGGTAGTATCAAAAACGGGATTAGATGGAATCGATTGTTTAAATCCGCCAGCAATATTTAAACCTGCTCTGAGTTTTATCTAAAATATCCAATCGTTGGTATCGTTTTAGTAAATAGTATCAATTGCAATGCTTAAACTAATTTATACGATATTGCTTATTTCTGTGTTATCGCATGGCACAGCACAGATCGGTTTGTCTGGACAATATCTAATTCAGGACATACCCAATATGGAAATACCCAGTTTTGCTGACAGGATAATAAATAATCAATTTGGCATTGGTCTATCCTATTGGTTTCGATTAAAAAAAGTACGATGGGAAATTTCTCCTACTCTATTCTACCATCAAGGATCCGGTAAAACAGCAGATGAAGTAATCGATTTCAGCCAGAAAATGTTGAGTATCCATATTCAAAACAATTTTTACTTGATGGATTTTAAGAATGATTGTATGTGTCCTACCTTTTCAAAGCAAGGTGAATGGATACGTAAAGGTTTTTTTATCTATGCAGCTCCAGGTCTAGGAGCAAACCAATATAAAACAAACCAAAAAGAACTTGATCGACACGTGTACAGTTATGGAGAAGCTGGATTCGGAATCGATTTGGGTATAAACAATGTACTTACCTTAACACCTTCTTTTGGCTATCGACAACTTTTTGGATTATCAACATTTGAAGAAATCCAAACTAAGTCCAGCTATAATCAATTAATCACCAACCTTAAGCTGACGATTCGCTGGGATAAAGAAAATTTTTACAGACGGCGATAGGATCAGTAACGATAAAAGATATTCTACCGGAAATTCAATAGAATTCAATTTTTTTATAATTTCGTACAATGAAGCAATTTTTTATACATATCAACGTGCTGGTCATTAGTAGGGTCCGAGAGACCTGACGAGTGTGGAGATTGATAAAAAATCAAAAATATACAGTTGCCATTCTCGATTAAGAATGGCATTTTTTGTGGAGGATGAATTGATTTTGATTTCGTAAATCGAAGTATCGCATCAGTTTGAATATCAAGAATTTATAACTAAAATACACGATTGTTAGCGTTGTATTAGATTCGAGGAATTAGTTTTCAATATGACCGGTGTAAGGATACCTTGCGATTTAGCAAAATATGAACATAACCTATTGATTTTGACTGGATTGAATAAATATAGTAAAATTGTTACTCAAAACCCTGAGCAACCAGCTGCGCAAGCTATGTTCCATGCAATTGGTTTAACAAATGACGATCTTAAAAAACCTCAAATTGGAATTGCAAGTACTGGATGGCAAGGCAATCCATGTAATATGCATCTCAATGGATTGGCCAGTGAAATTAAAGCAAGTGTGGATCTTCAGGATTTGGTTGGTTTGATTTTCCATACCATTGGTGTTAGTGACGGAATATCCATGGGCTCATCTGGGATGAGATTTTCACTTCCTTCCCGAGATATTATTGCGGATTCCATCGAAACAGTTGTATCTGCTCAGTACTATGATGGAGTGATCACTGTGGTAGGCTGTGATAAAAACATGCCTGGTGCCATGATGGCATTAGGCCGTTTAAATAGACCAGGAATTTTGGTTTACGGAGGCACAATAAAACCTGGTAAATATGGAGGACAAACCTTAGATATCGTTTCAGCTTTTGAAGCCTACGGCAAGCGAATTGCAGGCAATATATCCGATCAGGACTACCAGGGAGTTATAGAAAATGCTTGCCCTGGGGCTGGAGCCTGTGGAGGAATGTATACAGCCAATACAATGGCCTCCGCTATCGAAGCGATGGGTATGAGTTTGACTTACAATTCTTCCTTTCCTGCAACTTCTGCCAACAAACATGATGAATGCCTTATGCTCGGTATGGCTATAAAGAATTTATTGGAACTCGATTTGAAACCCCGAGACATCGTTAGTAAAAAGTCATTTGAGAATGCGTTGACCCTTATCATTGCATTAGGAGGATCGACAAATGCCGTACTACATATGCTGGCCATTGCTCAGGCATTTGATATTGATTGGACAATTTCAGATTTTCAAAGGATCAGTGACAAAACTCCTTACATTGCTGATTTAAAGCCAAGTGGAAAATATGTAATGGAAGATTTATTTAAAGTAGGTGGCGTACCAGCAGTAATGAAGTTTTTATGGAAAAATGATTTCATCCATGGTGATTGTTTGTCGGTTACTGGCAAAACGATTGCTGAAAATTTACAGCATGTTCAAGAACTATCTGAAGATCAGACCATCATATATCCTTTAACTAATCCAATTAAAAAAACAGGTCATTTACAGATATTATTTGGCAATTTGGCAGAAGAAGGTTCCGTTGCAAAAATTACTGGTAAAGAAGGGCTTTACTTCAGCGGAACTGCAAAGGTATACGACGGAGAATTGGATGCCAATGATGCTATAGCGCATGGTGACATTAAGGCTGGAGATGTCTTAGTCATCCGACACGTTGGTCCAAAGGGAGGTCCGGGCATGCCTGAAATGTTGAAACCTACCTCTGCAATTATGGGATTGGGACTGGGCAAGGAAGTAGCCTTAATCACTGATGGCAGATTTTCTGGTGGCACCCATGGTTTTGTAGTCGGACATATATCTCCAGAAGCTTATGAAGGTGGAACCTTAGCATTAGTCCAGGATGGGGATACTATTATTATAGATGCTGAAAATAATCAGCTTACTTTGGAAGTTAGTAATGAAGAATTAACACAACGGAAAGCGAATTGGTCAAAACCCGCCCTAAATTCCACCAAGGGTATTCTGAAAAAATATGCCCGGTCCGTTTCTTCGGCTAGTAAAGGATGTGTTACAGATTTATAACGTACAATTTTATAAAATGGATGCAAATACTAAATTGAAAACCAAAGAAAACTTACCAGCAGATCAGAAGATCATCACTGGTGCTGAAGCGGTTTTGAGATGTTTTTTGGAAGAAGATGTTCATACTATTTTTGGATATCCCGGAGGTGCCATTATGCCTGTTTATGATGCATTATACCATTATCAAAAAGAAATCAAGCATATTCTTCCACGACATGAGCAAGGTGCTATTCATGCAGCACAGGGTTTTGCCAGGGTAACCAGAAAAACCGGCGTATGTGTTGCCACAAGTGGTCCTGGGGCTATGAATCTCATGACTGGATTAGGGGATGCTATTCTTGATTCGACGCCATTGGTTTGTGTTACTGGTCAAGTGTATAGTGACTTATTAGGATCAGATGCTTTCCAGGAAACAGACGTGATTGGCTGTACTCATTCGGTTACTAAATGGAATTATCAAATCACCCGGGCGGAAGAGATTCCTGAAATTTTTGCAAAAGCATTTTATATAGCCAATACGGGAAGACCCGGACCGGTTGTAATTGATATTACTAAAAATGCTCAGATCCAAGAGTTAAGTTTCGATTACAATAAGCAACCCTACATTAGAAGTTATCATCCTTTCCCAAAACCAAAATCAGCCAAAATTTCGGAGGCTGCAAAATTGATCAATGAGGCAAAAAAACCTTTCATCCTCGCTGGTCATGGAATTCAAATAGCTCATGCTCAAAAAGAATTTGAATCATTTGTCAATAAATCTGGTATTCCTCTCGGATGTACGATCCATGGATTGTCATCTATACCATCTAGTCATCCATTACACATGGGTATGCTCGGTATGCATGGTAACTATGGACCGAACATCAAGACTAACCAATGCGATGTGCTCATTGCCATCGGAATGCGATTTGACGATCGGGTCACCGGTAATCTGGACAACTATGCTAAACAAGCCAAAATCATTCATATTGAAATTGATCCTTCAGAAATTGATAAAAATGTAAAGACAGATGTAGCCATCAATTGCGATGCAAAATTAGCTTTAAAATTGCTGAGTCAGGAAATAGTTGAAAAAAAATACCCGGAATGGGTAGAAGAATTTCACGAATGCAAACGTATTGAAACCGAGAAAGTCTTCAAAAAAGATTTTGCAATAAGAACAGATGGTTCGGTAAATATGGCCCAGGTGGTTAAGGAAGTTGCAGAACAAACTAAGGGACGGGCCATCATCGCTACTGACGTAGGCCAACATCAAATGGTCGCAGCCAGATACTATCAGTATGAGGATACCAATCAATGGGTCTCGTCTGGAGGCGCTGGCACCATGGGTTTCGGCCTACCGGCTGCTTTTGGAGCCAAATTAGCTAAACCTGAAAAAGAAGTCATTGCTTTTATTGGAGATGGAGGATTTCAAATGACTATTCAGGAATTGGGGATGTGTGCGCAATGGGGTGTAGCAGTTAAAATTGTTTTACTTGATAACGAGTTTTTGGGTATGGTTCGACAATGGCAACAATTATTTTTCGATAAGAGATACTCCTCCGTGGAATTACAAAACCCTGATTTTATTAAAATTGCTGAAGGATTTGGAGTTCCTGGAAAACGAATTGACCGACAAGAAGAAGTTAAGCGTGCCGTTCAGGAAATGCTGGCTGCCGAAGGCCCTTACCTATTGCACGTGCGAGTAGAAAAAGAAGAGAATATATTTCCAATGATTGCCTCAGGCTGTGCTGTTGATGAAATACGTCTTGACTAAATAAATTAGCCACATGAGTGAAACAAAAGAATATACCATTACTGTATTTACAGAAAATAAAACTGGACTTATTTCCAGAGTTGTTTCCATTTTTACCAGGAGACACATCAATATTGAAAGCCTGACCACTTCTCAATCATCACTTGAGGGAATTCATCGCTTTACTATTGTGATATATAGTAATGAATCTCAGGTAAGAAAATTGGTCGGTCAGCTTGAAAAGCAGGTGGAAGTAATGAAAGCTTTTTATGATGAAAATCATGAGATCGTTCACCAGGAAATAGCCTTATACAAAGTACCCACGCAAGCCTTTTCTGCAGGTGAAAAAATCGAAAGATTAATTCGATCTCACAATGCACGGATATTGGTTATCGAACCTGAGTTTACTGTAATTGAAAAAACAGGTCATCAAGAAGAAACCGAAGCTCTATTGGAAGATTTAAAAGAAATCGGAATTTATGAGTTTGTAAGATCAGGTCGTGTGGCTATTACCAAGCCAATGGAGCGATTAAATAAGTACCTGGAATCTTTGGAAAAAAATTACATTATCACATAAAATATTTAAAAATGGCAAAAATCAATTTTGGAGGAGTAGAAGAAAATGTGGTTACGAGAGAAGAATATCCTCTTGAGAAGGCGAGAGAGATGCTCAAAGAGGAAACCATCGCAGTTATTGGATATGGTGTACAAGGTCCAGGACAAGCTTTAAACTTAAGAGACAATGGATTTAGAGTAATTGTGGGACAGCGATCTCCATCCAAGTCTTATGATAAGGCAAAAGCAGATGGATTTGTTCCAGGAGAAACGCTCATGTCAATAGATGAAGCGGTTGAGCAGGGAACGATCATTATGTATTTGCTAAGCGATGCAGCGCAGATAGCTATGTGGCCTTCTGTCAAAGCTAAGTTGGCTCCTGGAAAAGCATTGTATTTTTCTCATGGTTTTGCTGTCACTTATCATGAACGGACCGGAATTGTTCCTCCAAATGATGTTGATGTAATCTTAGTAGCGCCAAAAGGATCAGGCACCAGCCTGCGAAGACTTTTTCTCGAAGGACGAGGTTTGAATTCAAGTTACGCCATCTATCAAGATGCTTCCGGCCGCGCCAAAGAACGAGCAATTGCCTTAGGTATTGGCGTTGGATCTGGCTATCTATTTGAAACAACCTTTCAGCGAGAAGTCTATTCCGATTTAACTGGAGAACGAGGAACCTTAATGGGCGCAATACAAGGAATATTTGAAGCCCAATATAATGTTCTTAGAAAAAATGGTCATACCCCTTCAGAGGCTTTCAACGAGACTGTTGAAGAGCTTACCCAAAGTCTTATGCCATTGGTTGCAGAAAATGGTATGGATTGGATGTATGCTAATTGTTCAACTACCGCTCAAAGAGGTGCTTTAGACTGGAAAGATAAATTTAGAGATGCGGTTACTCCAGTTTTTAATGAATTGTATCAAAGTGTAAAGGAGGGTATTGAAGCACAAAAATCGATCGATTCAAATAGTCAAGCAGATTATAGAGAAAAACTGGAAGTCGAATTAAAAGAATTAAGGGAGTCCGAAATGTGGCGAACAGGCGCCACTGTAAGAAATCTAAGACCAGAAAGATAAATGGCGGTAGTTGAGACAGATAAATTCTTATCTCTCGAGCGCATTCAACAAGCTCATTTAAGGTTAAAGGATAAAATAAATCATACGCCGTTAATGAAAAATCTGGGTTTGTCAGAACAATTCCAGAGTACTATTTTACTTAAGCGTGAAGACCTACAGGTCGTTAGGTCTTATAAAATCAGAGGTGCATATAATAAAATGTCGCAATTACCAACTTCAGTTTTGCAGAAGGGTATTGTATGCGCTAGTGCTGGTAATCACGCTCAAGGAGTTGCGCTTTCGTGTTATTTATTAAAATCGCACGGATCTATTTACATGCCTACTACAACGCCACAGCAGAAAATTAAGAAAGTTAAATCATTCGGAAAAAATTTTGTCGAGATCATTTTGTGGGGTGATAGTTTTGATGACGCCTACTCCGAAGCCGTTAAATCTTGTCAAAAAAACAAGCTCACGTTTATTCATCCGTTTAATGATGAAGATGTAATAGCCGGACAGGCCACCATAGGTATTGAGATTTTGTCGGATGTACCGGCACCTATTGATTATTTAATCATGCCCGTGGGTGGAGGTGGCATGACCTCTGGAGTGGGTAGCTATTTTAAACAATTATCTCCCCAAACTAAAATCATTGGAGTACAGCCGGCGGGAGCTCCTGCTATGCATCATTCCATACGCGAAAATAAGATAGTACGTTTAGAAGATATTGATCGATTTGTGGATGGTGCTGCGGTCCATCAAGTAGGCGATATTACCTTTTCTATTTGTAAAAATGTAATCGATGAATTTGTAATTGTTGACGAGGGTGAAATATGCACAACGATCCTAGAACTATATAATGAAGAAGCGATTGTGGCAGAACCTGCTGGTGCTATGGCCGTTACAGCTCTAAATCATTTGCGTGACAAGCTTAAAAACAAAACTGTTGTTTGTATTATCAGTGGAGGAAATAATGATATCACTCGTACAGAAGAAATCAAAGAGAGATCCTTATTGAACCTGGGAATAAAACATTATTTCATCATTCAATTTCCACAAAGGGCTGGGGCTTTGAGAGAATTTTTGAATAATGTTTTAGGGCCATTTGATGACATCACTCACTTTGAATACACCAAAAAAGTAAATCGGGACAGCGGCCCAGCCATGGTCGCAATTGAATTATCTGACAAAAATGATTTTCCCGCACTTATTGAGCGAATGAAAAAGAATGATATAGATTATCAGCTCCTAAATGATGATCCAATGTTATTCAGTTATCTGGTATAAATGAGCAAATAAGTTTTGGGGATTACCCTTTAGATTTATAGAAATGGACAACTTAGGTATAACTCAATATAAATTAGTAAACTCCAAGTAAATAGAGAGAATAACCGAGCTCTTCCAGAACAATCAAACGGATAAAATGATGAAAGGAGCGCTGCCTTGAGCCCCTTCGGCAAAGCTATCTCGTTTCTGATTTCATGACTTCTCCTTTCCGTCTTCTAGTCTTCTAGATATTTTGGTTTATACAGTTAAGATCTTCAAAAGCCTGTTTTAATCTTACTTTGAATGATTCCTCAGCTGCTCTTAACCATTTTCGGGGATCATAGAATTTCTTATTGGGTTTATCGGGCCCCTCCGGATTACCCAATTGAGCTTGAAGGTAATCTTTATGTTCAGCATAATAAGCCCGAACACCATCCCAAAAAGCCCATTGTGTATCCGTATCAATATTCATTTTTACTGCCCCATAACTTATTGCCTCCCTTATTTCTTCTTGTTTGGATCCGGAGCCACCATGGAAAACGAAGTTAATTGGATTGCTTTTGGTACGGTATTTTGCTTCCACAAAATCTTGAGAATTTTTAAGAATAATTGGGGTAAGCGTTACATTACCCGGTTTATACACTCCGTGTACATTACCAAATGCAGCTGCAATTGTAAATTGGTCACTCACTTTACTCAAAGCTTCGTAAGCGAAAGCTACTTCTTCTGGTTGGGTATACAATAATGAGTTGTCGACATCGGTATTATCTACTCCATCTTCCTCTCCTCCAGTAACGCCTAATTCGATTTCCAATGTCATACCAAGCGGAGCCATTCTCTTAAGGTAGGCTACACTTATTTCCACATTTTCTTCAATGGGCTCTTCAGAAAGATCCAGCATATGAGAGCTGTACAGCGGTTTTTGGTGTTTTTCAAAGTGAGCTTCACTCGCTTCGATAAGTCCATCCACCCAAGGGAGTAGTTTTTTTGCACAATGATCTGTGTGGAGGATTACGGTTACTCCATAAGCTTCTGCAAGATTATGTACGTGATGCGCACCAGAAATTCCTCCTATAATCGCTGCTTTTTGGTCTGCATTAGACAAGCCTTTCCCAGCATTGAAAACAGCTCCTCCATTTGAAAATTGAATAATTACGGGGGAATTCACTGCTGCCGCTGTCTCTAAAACTGCATTTACAGTATTGGAGCCAACAACATTTACAGCCGGAAGGGCAAAGTTATTTTCATTGGCATAATTCAGTAAATGAGTTACTTCTGAACCGTATAATACACCTGGTCTAAATTTCGTTTTTGTGCTCATAATAGATTTTATATTTTTCCAATTTCAGTTAAATATCTTTCAGCATCTAAGGCAGCCATACAACCTGTTCCTGCAGCGGTTACAGCTTGTCTATAGATTTTATCCTGGGCATCTCCGCTAGCAAACACCCCTGGTCGATTAGTCTTGGTACTCCCTGCTTGGGTAATCAAATAATTGGTATCATCCATATCAAGCCAATCCTTAAATATGTCCGTATTAGGTTCATGACCTATGGCGACAAAAAAGCCCTTTACTTCTAAAGTACTTTCTTCCTGAGTCTTATTCTGAATAACTCGGACCCCTTCTACCTCTCCATTTCCAATAATCTCTTGTGCTTCTGTATTCCAATGTATTTCAATGTTTTTAGCGGCCATGACTCTTTCTTGCATAATCTTAGACGCTCTTAGTTCGTCTCTTCTTACTAATAAATGCACTTTAGGACACAGTTTGGATAAATATAATGACTCTTCAGCGGCGGTATCTCCTCCTCCGACCACTGCTACTTCTTGTCCACGAAAGAAAAATCCATCGCAAACCGCGCATGCAGAAACTCCTTTATTCATAAACTTTTCTTCAGTTTCCAAACCTAGCCACTTCGCACTAGCTCCCGTAGCAATTATTATGGTTTCAGCATGAATTTCTTTACCAGACTCCGTCCAGGCCTTATGGACAGGACCCGTGAAATCCACTTTCGCGATAAGTTCGTATCGAACATCCGTCCCAAATCTTTCGGCCTGAGCTTTTAAGTCCTCCATCATTTCTGGGCCTTGTACGCCTTTGGGGTAGCCTGGATAATTTTCTACTTCTGTCGTAATCGTTAATTGTCCTCCAGGCTGCATACCTGTGTATAAAACAGGACTCAAATTAGCCCTGGCTGCATAAATAGCCGCTGAATAACCGGCGGGTCCCGAACCAATTATTAAGCATAACATTTTTTCTATGGAATCACTCATATGTATTCAATTTTAAAAGCACAAAAATATAAATAATTACCTATATATAAACATATATAATCAGATCGTCGGAAACTTTGACATATTGATCTATTGTTTACAATTTAATCAACCAAAAGTTTGTATTATAAATGTCTGAATGGTGACAAAATCTTCTTCAATAATTTGAAATCATGAATTTACTCTTGGCCTGCATTAGTTTGTTGTCTTTATCAATTTGGTTTACATTTAAACAAAACCGATTGTTGGCTAGAATCGCTATACCTATGTTTTATATGGGAACTGCTGGGCTAATCGGAGTTTTGTTGTATAATGCATGGTTTGAAGGTGCCGATATGTGGGGTAATTTTATGACTTACTTTTTGAAGTTTAGTGTAATTACACTGCTCACCTTATTTATCAGTAATTTTAAGAAATTTAAACTGCTAAATTTTGTTTTGTTTCCACTTGGTCTCTTATGGATATCTCCCCAACTGAATTTTCAACTACAAAAATACGCAGATCAAGAAGGAGAATTGTTAGTTCATCTAGATGATCAAGTGGAATATCAAAAACTAATGGAGGCCTTTGATGGAAGTTTATTTAATATCACTAAAGCTTTTGAAATAGATATTTCTGAACACCCGCTAAACAAATATTACTTAGTAGATATAGAATATAAGCAGTTGGATAAGGTTACCAAGAAACTCAAAAGCTTAAAATTTATAGACGACTTTGAATATAATGAAACGGTTCAGGTTGAACCCATACCCACGATTGAATCGACTAGGTATTCATTAGAGAAACCATTTTGGATTGGTGACCCTTTGTTTGAACAGCAATGGGGTCTGCAGGCATTAAATCCTCAAGAACTCAACGACCTATTACAAGAAAAGCAAATCAACCCGAAATCAAAAATTAAGATCGCCATTCTAGATACTGGAGTAGACGGTAAGCATGAGGACCTAGAGGCCGTATTCACGAGCACCAACAGCATTTACGATATAGACCAAATTGGACATGGCACACATTGCGCAGGCATAGCTGCGGCGATGAACCACAATGGAAAAGGCATTGCATCATTGCCTCTTAATGATTTTATCGAAGTTACCAGTATCAAGGTGCTCAAGCGAGGTGGATCCGGTACGCAAAAAGATATTATTCAAGGAATAATTGACGCGACTGATGGAGGCGCTAAGGTTTTGTCCTTATCATTAGGAGGAAGAAGTAGTGATAAAAAACAAAGAGCCTATGAATTGGCAGTAAATTACGCGAATAATCAAGGGGCCATTGTCATTGTTGCAGCTGGGAATAATGGGGGAGATGCCCGAAACACGGCTCCAGCTAATGTACCTGGAGTTATTGCTGTCGCTGCCGTAGATGAAAATTTAAATCGAGCGTCATTTTCGAATTCCGTCGAATTTATTGAAATGGGTATTGCCGCACCTGGGGTCAATATTATATCCACCGTTCCCGGTAATCAATATAAATCTTTCAACGGTACTTCAATGGCTACGCCTTTTGTGGCCTCTTTAGTCGCAATTATCAAATGTATTCAACCCAGTAGTTCGACTTTGGAAGTGTTTCAAATCTTAGATCAAAATAGTGTTCAAACTCAAAATAATAACCAAACTGGATCTCTCATTAATCCTGTAAAATCTATTGAATCGATTATAGGTCAAAATGCCTTCTGAGATATTCTTCTATTTTATCTAATAAATCTTGATTATGATAATCATGGATTACAAATTTTGCCTGTCCATAATCTAACTTACGTTGTTCCAATTTTTGGGTGACGAAATCCGTTAATTCGTCAAGTGACATTCCATCGATCAATGGTCTTTTCTCCATCCCTTTTCTAAGGTTTTGGATTAAACTAGGTACTGGCTTCGATATGAAAATGGTCACTCCGAATTCATTCATCAAATCGATATTATTATCAAAACAAGGAGCACCCCCTCCGGTCGAAACGATGACCTGGTTAAATTTTAGAATTACTTCCTGTAAACAGGCCTTTTCAATCTTTCGAAAAGCCGCCTCGCCTTCCTGTTCGAATATTGAAGAAATGTTCTTTTCCTGCACCGTTTCGATGTACTGATCTAAATCAATATAGTTCCACCCTAAAGAACTGGCTATTTTACGTCCAACAAATGATTTACCGGCTCCCATAAATCCTATAAGAAAAACCATTCTTTTATTTCTTTCTTTTGGAATCATTCGTTTTTAAGTAGTATCCTCTAACTTTGTATTACTTATGAATAAATATCTTTTTTTATTACTCAGTTTCGTATTATGTTTCTGTAATAATCCAAACTATTCAGACAATGTTAAAGCTATTGATCAAGATATTGTGGATATGATTCACATTCCCGAATCTGATGCTGACCCCAAAGATCGTTCTAAAATAGCACAAATTTCATTTGATGAAATGACTTTTAATTTTGATACGGTCAAAGAAGGTACTTTGGTAAGACATAGATTTCCATTTAAAAATACCGGAACCGCTAATTTATTGATTCATTCAATCCGCAGCACATGTGGCTGTACCGCTACCGATTGGTCAAAAGAAATTATAAAATCTCAAGATACAAGTAGTATTTTGGTTACTTTTAACACAAAAGAGAAAACCAATTTCCAGAATAAACCGATCTTTGTTTTGAGTAACGCCATACCCAATCAAATCAAATTAGAGTTAAATGGGTATGTAATTTCAAAAAAATTGAAATAATTAGAATAAAATGATTGACGTATTTTTTTTACAAGCAGCACAACCAAATCCAATTATGAGCTGGCTGCCTTTAATACTAATCTTCGGAGTACTTTATTTCTTTATGATTAGACCTCAGGCGAAAAAGCAGAAAGCTCAAACCAAATTTCTAGGCGAAATTCAAAAAGGAGATGAAATTGTTACTTCATCAGGCATCGTAGGGCGAATCAATAAAATAGAGGGCAATACGTTAACCCTGCAAATTGACTCGAAGACTTTTGTAAAGGTCCTCAAAGGCTCTATTTCTAAAGAAATGACGGATAGCTACCAAAAGGAAGAGCAACCAAAAGAAACGACCTAGCTGGCTTAAGTATTCAGCTTGAATTACATGAATGCTTCTCTAAGCTGCAACGTCGATCTATGGCTTTGATCAAGTCTTATTGAGCTTAAGACATATTATCCCAGTCATATAGAATGATTCAATAAACTTCCAACAAACAAACCTCTTTAGGAGCATTTCAGCAATCCCCTCAAAATAAATGAAGCATGATCTGCACCATAATAAGTCGTTTTCAACACCATGTAGTGAGTAGATCGCTCTGCATATTGTAACTTTTTGTTTGCGAAAGAAGGATTAATGAGTTCGTTTCTTAGATAAAAAAAGAGGCAAACTGAATGTAAGTTGCCTCATTTTCTATAATTCAATTGACCTATTTATCTTAGCACGGTTACATTTCCTTTCTTGGTAAAAATATCTCCATCAGTACATCTTATCCAAACGTAATAACCGAACACATCCGCTGCTACCTCTTTACCGTCATGTCTGCCATCCCAGCCTGTACTGGGCGTGGTTGTTCTAAACACTTGCTCGCCCCATCGATTGTAAATCATGAATTCAATTTCATCAATCGTATTTCCTCTTACGAAAAGTATATCATTATTCCCATCATTATTCGGTGTAAATGCATTTGGAATAAAAATGAATGGTTCTTCACAAGCTGGTATTTCAACGGTAACCGTTACTTCAGCGGTTGTCATACACCCATCTGAATCCGTTATTTTTACAGAATAGGTTGTTGTTTCTGTTGGCGTTGCTATTGGATTAAAAATAGTAGGATTATCCAATGTACCGGCTGGCTCCCACATATAAATATAAGTTGGGTCGTTAACGGTCTCCAATTGTGACATTTGTCCTAGAATTATATTAGACGGATCTGCCGTGGCATCAAAGGGTCCAAGTTCTTTTATATCTATACGGATGGTATCCTTTCTGGAACAACCACTTTGATTCATGGTCATCAATATATAATCTGTATCCGCCGTGGGGTTTAAGATGGCATTGGGTCCATCGGTAGGTCCGGAGATTTGATCTGCCGGAGACCACATGTAAGTAAGCTCTTGCTGCGGCTTAAGGTTGGTTGTGACAACTTCAATTTCATCTCCAGAACACACTATATCAGGAAGCGTATAATTTATTTCTAGTTCGATGGAGCCCGGGTTTATGGAGATCGACTCACTCATAGAGCATCCATAAGCATCTTCGGCTGTGGCTGTGTAGATCGTGAGTGCACTAGGATTTACTGGTATTTCAGAACCCATTCCAATTTCGATCCCATTCTGATCAGTCCATATGATTGGAACTTGCTCCCCTGTGAGCGTAACGGATAAAACCATTGAATCACCTTGACAGAGCGTTGTATCCATGGGCAAAGATGGCGTTAAAGAAAATAATGGAGGTACAAATACCAAAACCGTATCTACCAAACTACAATCATCAATTTGCGTATCGGTAATGGTCACTACAAAAGTAGTTGATTCATTTACTTGGACTGAGGGATTTATCGCATTTGGATCATCCAGCAAATCTGCTGGTTGCCATTCAAATGTAAAACGATCCGAACCGTTAGGATTTAACTCTACCTGGCCTGCAAAACAGGCAATAATGGTATCAGGTATTTGATTTGCTGCATCAAGTACGGGAATAAATACCAGGAATTCTTTTTCTGCTGAACAGTCAGCACTGGTGTCTTCAACTAATACACTTATCATTACGTGATCCGATAGGGTGAGTATTGGATTCACAGCATTGGGATTATCAAATAATTCAGCTGGCGACCAGGTCCACAAATATTCAGGATTACCATTTGGATTTAATTCCACGGGTGTGTTAATACATGTTTCTAACGTATCCGGTATCGCGTCAATTGCTGCTTTGACCCCGATACGCGCTAAAATCGTTTTTTCGCCTTCACATCCTTCAATATCTGGTTTGGAAATTTTCACAGTCACTTCGACTTCCTCATCCAAAACAAGCGACGGATTTCTTGAATTGGGGTCTTCAAACAAATCAGCCGGAGACCATTCATATTCCAATTCCGGATTAGCATTTGGATTAAGAAAAATAGTTTCACCAGGACAACCTTCATTTATATCGTCGATAGCATCTAATGCTAAATCAATAATATCAAAAGCAACAATGGTCTTTTCTAAGGTACACCCTTCAACATTTGGGTCGGTAATATTAATGGTAATCTCAAGCCCCGGTTCAATAACTATAGTAGGATTAATTGCATTAGGATCACTTACTTTATCGGCTGGCGACCACTCGTATACAAATCCTTCTTCTATACCATTTGGATTCAATTCAATGGTTTGACCTAAACATCCAATGGCAGAATCAGGAATCATATTAAGCGTTTCCAAAATTGGGATCCGTACAGCAATTTCTTTTTCATCTCTACAATTGGATCGAGGATCTCTCACTTTTACCTTGACAACAATTGGAGAGTCAATCGTTATAGTGGGATTAAATGAAGTAGGATCACCAAAAAATTCAGCAGGACTCCATTCATATTCAAAATCTGGATTACCATCCGGGTTTAAGCTGACTTGTTCTCCAAAACAACCTTTGACTTCATCTGGTATATTAGCAAGGACAATCGGGTTAACATCTTCTAAATAGAAAGTAACCTCACTGTCAATGGTATCAAAACAAGCACCCGATGAAACACCAGCAATGAGTCTTACGGTATAAGTACCAGGTCCAGGATAGGTATGTACTAAATCATAGGTACTGACCTTTAAGAGTGGGTCATTAATTAAATCAGGATACCATACAACAGAATCCACATTTTGGCTTTCATTAATAAAAGTACCTGTATTGGTTCCACAAAATTCGTTCGGTACATCTATTTTGGCGATAATATCGTCGATACAATCTCGCACATTATATTGAAAATCCCTTCGCACCATAGAAAGCAATTCTCCGTCGCGATACTCCTCCATACAAACACCTACAATAAATTGACCAATTATATCCGGGCCCCCTGATAAGAGTCCTGTCTCGGCATCTATTTTCAATGGTACATCGCTTCCCAACATATTATCAATTCCATAAAGTGGGCCATTCCAGGTAATTTCTTCATAAGGTGGACCAAATGGCGGTTGAGGTCTGGGAATTTCCCGGGTTGCTCCTCTTAAAGGAGTGCATAATGAATATACGATGGAGTCTCCATTGACATCCGTAGCGCCATGATCAAAGGTCACATCATCACCAGTGCAAATATATATAGGAGCCCATTGCTTGAAAGAAGGTGAACTATTACATAGGGTCTGGGAGACTGCCGTGATTTTAGTATACACGGTCATCCCAGTATTCAATGGATCCGAAACATTCAGCACCGATCGGTTACGACAACATCGTTCATAGGACAACAAATATCCATTGGGATTAAAAGGTAATTCCACCGTCATTTCATAAGTGGTCTGGTGAACACAGATGTCCCCGGTTGTTACGGTGCACCTACTTATCAAAAATTGATTCAATGTATCATCATTATTCAAAGGAATCAAAATTTGACCATTTACACCTAGCTCTATTAATCGCTGATTGGTCACTAAATCAAAGATTCCAATAGATGCAGGATCATCAAAGAGCGCATCAGGATTTGCCAGATTACAATCCCTTCTTACCACCAAAGTTACTTTGTACATATTATTTCCTAGGCACTCATAAGTTATATCCCCGCCTACTAAGTGTGAAGCAGAGAGATCATTGGGAATAATTAAGGTAAACAGGCCAATTCCAATAATTGTAAATAGCCTGAGGAATTTTCTAGCTGCTGTTTGTTTTATCATATATATGTGCTGCGACATTGACATTTCAAATTTTAAAATCAATTATCTGATCTTTTGATTTGGACTATTTCAACTCTTCTTTCATTAGAAGCTGGAATACTAAAAATAGAATTTCTAGGATCCTCTATGAGATCGCTAATACCTGCCGGTGAGGTGGTTTCCCCAAACGATTTCTGGCTCACAGTAAGTTGACCTGAACTGATGTATGGTTTCAGAATTCCGTCTTTGAAGAAATTGATTTCATTCAAAACATTAGTCACCCTTCTCTCACCTAACCTGAAGTTATATTGTTCTGTAGCCAATGGACTGGCATACCCTTTTAGAAAAATTTCTATGGTTTCACCTTGCTGAAGTTGGATAGATAAAATATCCAAAAATTGATCAAGATCTACATTTCCTTTTAGCACTCGATCTTCAAAGAAACGCTCATATTCCCTATCGATTTCAACTTTTTCTCCTTCCTTTATTGCTTTAGTATAGGTATCTATAAACTCTTTTTTACGGTTATAATAATTTTCAAAGAGATTGGAATATCTTGAATTAGCAATTCCCTGAGGCTCCGGATAATCATTATCAAAGAACAAGATCAACGGCAAGAATGATTCAAGATCACCTCTTGTAAGATATACTTTTCGACTAACTTTATTTTCATTTTCAAAGTCATCCGTATTGATTTCAAATGTTTCCGGTGTGTATCCTTTTTTGGATACAATGATTCTGTACTGGTTGCCTCTATCCAATGGAATTATGAAATTATTTCCATCAGGATTGGTGATGATTAGAGGTACATTCATACTATCGGATAAGTCGATTACTGTCACTGTAGCTCCAATCAAAGGTTCTTGGGTCAGTTTGTCATAAGCCAAAATCTCTAAATCCAGTGTCTTGCTTTTTAAGAATAGATTCTTGGCAATTTGTTCGTTTTTGAAAATATTGCGGGTATTAAACAAAAGGGAGTCTGGTTCATAACCTTCTTTATCTGCAATTACTTTGTAATCATGCCCTTGCTCTAAAAGGAAAACAAAATCGTTTCCTTCCAGGTTTTGAGTCATGACTGGATCTGAATCCGGATCTGTTAGGTCATATAAAGTAACCATCGCACCTGCTAACGGACTCTGATCAAGCCTATCAAAGGTCTTTGCTAACAATTCGATTCGACTGGCCTTAAAGTCAACATCATAAATATCATAACAACAAGCTTCTTGAGCTTCTTCAAGATAGAGCGATCCTTCGCGGTTTGAAGAAATTAAACCAGTTTCGCCCGTAGAGTCTAGTGAAAAATACACGTCGTTATAACTTGTATTTATTAGATTCCCTAAATGTTTAACTTCACCCCACCCTTTGCTGGACTGTTTAGATTTAAAAACATCAAATCCACCTAATCCTTGCCAACCTGCAGAACTGAAATATAACGTATTGGTTAAGTTATGATAAAATGGTGTAATGTCATCATAGGGAGAATTTATATCTTCAACATTTTGAGCGGGACCTAATGTGCCATCTGCTTCTATAGGAGCAGCCCATATATCCAATCCGCCTTCACCTCCATCTCGGTCAGAGACAAAATATAAAACTTCTTTACCGGTTATTTTATCTGACCCAACGTTTGGTTGAGTTGATGTGGTTGAATCCACATTTATGGTACTGGGCAATCTTACGGGCGTTCCCCATTTATCGCCTTCTTTTTCAACATAGTATAAATCACAGCGAATGTCCGTAGTATTAATATAGTCGCATATTGTATAGTACAGTCGATCTTTCTTTTTATTAAAAGCAGAATGAGCAGTATGTCTTACCGGATCATTGAGGTCATCATCCAGAGCTTCACCTTCTGCACTATCCGGTGACTTCTTCAAGATTTTAGAAAAAAGTTTTGGGGCCTCCTTCTTTTCTCCAGGTCTTTCAAATCGCAAGGAAGAATAGTAAAGATCATCACCATTTTTAAAGGCACCAAATTCAGAATAAGGTGTGTTAATGGCCCCAGTCATAGAAGTAACTACTACATCTTCTCGTTCAGTTCCAGCAACCGTTTTCGACCATTCGCAAGCAAGGATTTCTTTCTTGGCTACATTGGCTAAATAGTTTTCAGCATTATCATTCTCACTAATGTACAACTGAAATAAATCTAATGCTTCGTCGTATTTGCCCAGCTTTTGCTTCATTTCGCCCAGCCAATACTGAGTTTCTGGATAACTATTAGTAGAGTCTATGTCCAAAACGCCTTGATACAATTTTTCAGCTGCCTTGTATGCATTAAAGCTCCTAGCTGCTTGCGCTGTATTATACAAAATATCCAGCTGAGTAGAATCGTATCTCAGCGCACTTTGAAAATAGACGAGTGCTGCATGAAAATCTTTTTTCAGCAAAGCTTCTTCACCAGCTTTAACGAAAGCTTTCTTGGTTTGAGCAAAGCTACTTATGGTAAGTAAAGCTAAAACTCCCGCCAAGCAAATTCGTGATATGTTCATGAAAATATTCTTCATATTTAAAAAATAGGACAAACTTTAAAGTTTGATAGTGGCTTGACTTTGGTAATAATATATATCAAGGAAAATTCAGGTCCTCCTCGATCTGAAGTCGCTATTTTAAAATCAGATGTATTTATATCATAACTAAATCCCACTTCAAGATTCCTGTAGTGTAATCGAATCATGGGTGCAATAGCATCTTTTAAGCGAAAATGAGCTGCAAGCTCTAGTGCAAATTCTTTTCCTAAATTTTGATTTAAATGAATCAATCCCCCCAATCCCAAAACAAGTTCTGAATGGGGTCCTTGAGTCTGATAAATGCCCCTGAGTAATAAATCAAAAGCCGAAGCTAATTCAATACCACCAATCGCATGAAAATCAAGACGAATCGGCAATTTCACGTCATTTGATTCATAGAAAGGGTGTGTCGGACTGTTGAGATGAAAGGCACCAATACCAAAATCAAATTTAGTACGAGCTGTTTCTTGCCATCTCAAATTACCTCCAAGATTTACATCAAAAATAGTGATGTTTTCATTGTCAAAATTTTCTTGAATGGATCTAGTCGGAACATATTGACCTCCATCATATTGGGAATCGAATCGCAGGTCATTAATACTAAACGCACGTTGTCCACCTGAAATTAGTGCGCCGAATGTAAGGAATAGATTCTCAGAAGTCTTCAAAGTGTAAGATCCCGATAATCCGATGGAACCGAGTCTCAAACGCGAATCTCCAGCTTGGTCATAATTAAAGATAAATCCTCCAGAAAAGAAGTTATCACTGGAAGCACTTAAAAACTTCATATCTGCTGCTCCAGTAAAAGTCATATATGGCACTGGAACCGAATTCCACTGGTTGCGGTAATTTCCAGCTAATCGAATGTCCCCATTAAAAATTCCAGTCAAGGCTGGATTAATGTTCAGATGAGATGCAAAAAACTGGGAATAGTGCAGATCTTGGCCAGCTAGAAACTGCCCTCCAAGAAATAACAGTAAAGTTATGTGTAAAAGCTTGATTCTCAAATTATTATTTTTTAATTTATAAATTTGAATCTGCCCAAATTGGTAGTATACAGATGCCATTCTACATGACTTATTACAAAAACCATACAACAACTAGTTAAATCACCAAAAATCTCATTAGATTTTTATAAAATAGGTTGATACCTCTCAATAAACATGTAACTAATACAGTATAAATATGCTAATTTTAAGGCATAATCGCAATATAATCGTAAGAATATATTATGAAAATATTCAATATAAAACAAATACGGGAATTAGATCAAATAACAATTTTGCAAGAACCTATTTCCTCAATTGACTTAATGGAAAGAGCTTCCACAGCAATTGTCAATTGGATTTATACTAAATATATAAATATTAATACAAAGTTCATAGTTTTTTGCGGAAAAGGCAATAATGGAGGTGACGGACTTGCTGTGGGGCGCTTACTCTTTCTAAAAGGTTATGTAGTTGAATTATATTATTTAGATGGAAAGACCTACTCTGCTGATTTTCAAATAAATATGGAACGCTTAAACCGTATTGAAAAGCTTAAAATTCAAAAAATATCTTCAGTCGAAGATATTCATCCTGTGAATGGGGATGCTGTGATAGTCGATGCGTTATTGGGATCCGGGATTAGGGGAGCTGTACAAGGTTTGACTCAGTCCGTAATCGAATTTTTGAATAAGCTGGATCAGGAGATCCTTTCAATCGATGTCCCTTCCGGTTTTGTTGCGGATCTGCCTACTGGTCCTACTTGCATTCAATCCACCTATACGCTTACCTTCGAATGTCCGAAAAAAGGATTTATGTTTCCAGAAAACGCTTGTTACATAGGAAAATATCAGATAATCTCAATTGGTTTGAATGAACAAGCAAAACTCAAAATGCAAACTAATCAATATTTCACGCAATATAAAGATGTTTGTTATTTGGTTAAAAATCGAGCCACGCATGATCACAAAGGCACTTTCGGTCATGCCTTATTAATCAATGGTAGCTACGGGAAAATAGGAGCGGCTATCTTGGCGGCAAGGGCTTGTCTGCGATCGGGAATCGGTTTATTAACCGTTCATGTTCCTAAATGTGGATATCAGATTATTCAGACGGCTATACCGGAAGCCATGGTAGACACAGATGCAAACGATACCTTATTCACGCAAGTTGAAGAATTGGATAAATATGCTGCAGTAGGTATCGGCTGTGGAATAGGCACAAATCAATTAAGTGCCTTAGCTTTGGAAGACTTGTTGAAAAAAAACAAACATCCAATGGTCCTGGATGCAGATGCTTTAAATCTGATTAGCTTATACCCTCATTTAATAGATCTGATACCTAAAGAATCGATCATAACACCGCATACAAAAGAATTTTCAAGATTATTCGGCACTACGAGCAATAGTTTTGAGCGAAATGATCTGCAAATCAGTAAATCAACAGAACTGAGGATATATATTATTTTGAAAGGTGCGAACACGGCAATTAGTTGCCCGGATGGAACATGTCATTATAATAGTACGGGTAATCCTGGGATGGCTACAGCCGGTAGTGGAGATGTACTTACCGGTATATTGACCAGTCTTTTGGCACAAGGATATTCTCCTAAAGTATCTTGTCTTTTGGGCACTTTTTTACATGGTTTTGCTGGAGACTTCGCTTCAGAACAGTTGGGATATGAATCATTAATAGCTAGTGACATCATTGATCACTTAGGGGTTGCTTTCAGAGAAATTCATCACCGAAAATAAAAAATGATATGCAGAAAATTGTTGTACTCACTGGAGCAGGAATGAGTGCCGAAAGTGGTTTAAAAACGTTTAGGGATGCCGGTGGTTTATGGGAAGGTCATGATGTAACGGAAGTAGCTTCAACCGGAGGTTGGAATCAAAACAAAGCTCTAGTCTTGGATTTTTACAATCAAAGGAGAAGTCAACTTTTGCAAGTGGAGCCTAATGAAGGACATCGTGCTCTTGTGAAGTTGGAACAATACTTCAAAGTAAATATTGTAACCCAAAATGTAGATGATCTTCATGAACGAGCAGGTAGTAGTCACGTGGTCCATTTGCACGGAGAACTACTCAAAGTAAAAGGCACTTTGCCCAATAGCCCTTCTATACCCTGGAGAACAGATTTGCAAGTTGGTGATCTATGTTCAATGGGGTCTCAACTTCGTCCGGATATTGTCTGGTTTGGTGAAGCAGTACCAAGATTGACAGTGGGAGCAAAAAAAATTCAACAAGCTGAGATGGTCATAATCATAGGTACTTCCATGCAAGTCTATCCAGCAGCAAGTCTGATCATGTATGCACCACCGGATATTCCCGTCTATTATATAGATCCAAAGCCGCATGTTTCATCAGAGCTAATGCAGCAAACCAATTTACAAATCATTGAAAAAAAAGCGGTCATTGGAGTAAGTGAATTAGTGAATGAATTATTAAATAAATAAGATCTTTCTCTAGCCTTATGTTAGCACAATCATCTATTATTAATTTGATTCATCATATAACTTAACTTAGAAGTTTTTTCGCTCGCAAATAGACTAAAAAATAACCACCTGGTTTTGCACCAGGTGGCTTTTGCGGATAGGAGGGTAAAATAAAAATAAGCTTCATTATGCACTGCAAGCCAGGCAGTCTGGATCATCAAGACTACACGCTTGCACCTCTGGTACAAGAGCTTGACTCTGACTTCCATCTCTATTACCATCCATAGTCTCTTCATTACCAAATTTTCTCTGATGCTTTTGACTTAAAGTAAATTTAATCGGATCAACTGCCGCTTTAGATCTTAAATAGTACATTCCAGTTTTCAGTCCTTTCTGCCATGCATAAAAGTGCATGGAAGACAATTTGCTGAAATTTGGATTCTCTACAAAGAGATTCAGACTTTGACTTTGACAAATATATGCTCCGCGGTCTGCGGACATATCGATTAATACTTTTTGACTCAACTCCCAAGTGGTTTTATAAAGATCTTTCAAGTCCTGCGGTATTTCCTGAATATCCTGGATCGAACCATTGGCTGCCATTAATTTTTCTTTCATTTCATTATTCCAAATACCAAGACCAATCAAATCTTTTAGCAAATGTTTATTGACGATGATGTATTCACCTGACAACGTCCTGCGAGTATAAATATTCGAAGTATATGGCTCAAAACATTCATTATTTCCTAATATTTGTGAGGTACTCGCCGTTGGCATAGGTGCCAGTAATAAACTGTTTCTCACTCCGGTTTTTATTATTTTCTTACGAAGCCCGGCCCAATCCCAGCGATCTGATGGTGTTACTCCCCACATATCGAACTGGAATATGCCTTCACTTATTGGTGATCCTTTAAAGGATTCATAGGCACCATATTTTTTGGCTTGCTCGTATGATTCAGTAAGTGCAGCGAAATAGATAGTCTCAAAAATATCTTTATTTAATTGTTTAGCTTCTGGTGAATCAAATCCATATCTCATTAAGATAAACGCATCCGCCAAGCCCTGTACCCCTATTCCGATAGGTCGGTGTCGCATATTAGAATTTTCGGCTTCGATAATCGGATAATAATTTACATCGATAATTTTATTTAGATTTCTAGTCACTACCCTGGCTACTTCGAATAGTTTTTCGAAATCGAATTTTCCACTTCCAACAAATTTGGGTAATGATAGACTAGCCAGGTTACACACAGCAACTTCATCTTTAGAAGTATACTCCATAATTTCTGTACAAAGATTGCTAGAGCGGATAGTACCCAAATTCTTTTGATTAGATTTTTTGTTGGCTGCATCTTTATATAATATATACGGTGTTCCAGTTTCAATCTGGGATTCTAAAATTGCGAACCAAAGGTCTTGTGCTTTGACCGTTCTTCTGGCCCTACCCTCTTGTTCATACTTATGGTACAATGCTTCGAATTCTCCTCCATAGGTATCATGAAGATTTGGTGCTTCATTCGGACAGAACAGTGACCAGTCTTCATCATTCTTCACTCGTTCCATGAAAAGGTCGGATATCCACATAGCATAAAAAAGATCTCTTGCCCGTAATTCTTCTTTGCCATGATTCTTTTTCAATTCTAGAAATTCGAATATATCGGCATGCCATGGTTCCATGTAAATAGCAAAAGCACCTTTGCGTTTACCTCCACCTTGATCAACATAACGGGCGGTGTCATTGAAAACTTTAAGCATTGGAATGATACCATTTGACGTACCTCCGGTTCCTTTAATATAACTTCCCTGAGCTCGAACATTATGAATACTCAATCCAATTCCTCCTGCAGACTGAGAAATTTTTGCACAACGAGATAACGTTTCAAAGATACCGCTAATACTATCTTCTGTCATGGTCAGCAAGAAACAAGAAGATAATTGCGGTTTCGGCGTGGCCGCATTGAATAAAGTAGGTGTAGCATGAATAAACCATTTTTCAGACATTAAATGATAAGTATCAATCGCTGACTTAATGTCTTTCCCGTGGATGCCAATTGAGGCTCTCATCAACATATGTTGCGGTCTTTCAACCACTTCTCCATCCATTCTCAGTAAATAACTCCGTTCTAATGTCTTAAAACCAAAATAATCAAAACTATAATCTCTATCATAGATTATAGCAGAATCAATGGTATCGCTATTTTTATCTATAACCTTCATATAATCTTCGCCTATCAATCCCGCTTTTTCTCCAGTTTTAGGATCAATATAGTTGTACAATGCTTTCATGGTAGAGGAGAATGACTTCTCCGTATTCTTATGCAAGTTTGAAATGGCTATTCGGGCAGCAAGCAACGCATAATCGGGGTGAACAGTTGCCATACTAGCTGATGTTTCAGCAGCTAGTTCATCAAGTTCAGTTGTTTTTACTCCATCGTAAATCCCTTGAATTACTTTTTTCGAAATTTCAATTGCGTCAATATGGTCAGGAGCCAAGCCGTAGCATAATTTTTTAATTCTGGCAGTTATTTTGTCAAAACTGACAGCTTCTGTTTTTCCGTTTCTTTTAATTACTTGCATGATGAATCGCTTTTAGGAATTGAAGGAAATAGTTTTCTTATTTATAAATCTAACCCGTGACGACCTATAGGAGGATATGAACTAGTGGAGGGCCACTAAAAATCTTCATCCAAAGAAAAAATTTGTTTGGCGCGGTCGGTCATTACGCCTGATTTTTGATAATCACCAACTCTTTTCTCGAAGAAGTTGGTTTTTCCTTGTAGTGAGATAAGGTCCATCCAGGGAAATGGATTCTCTACATGGTAAATTTTATCATTTCCAAGTTGAGCTAATAATCTGTCCGCAACAAACTCAATGTATTGACACATAAGGGTCGCATTCATACCAATAAGATCAACTGGTATCGCATCGGATACAAATTCTTTTTCAATATTAACAGCGTCTTTGATAACTGCTTCTACCGTTTGCTTTGGTAACTGATTGACTAAATGCTTGGTATAAAGTAAGCAAGCAAAATCGCAATGCATGCCTTCATCTCTACTAATTAATTCATTAGAAAAAGATAGTCCGGGTAATAGGCCTCTTTTCTTTAACCAAAAGATTGAACAGAATGAACCTGAAAAGAAAATTCCCTCAACAGCAGCAAAAGCAATTAATCGCTCTGCAAAACTTCCATGGTCAATCCATCGCAATGCCCACTCAGCTTTTTTCTTTACACATTCAAGGTTATCAATCGCATTAAACAAATAGTTTTTTTCTTCAGGGTCATTTATATAAGTATCTATAAGCAAAGAGTAGGTTTCGGAATGTATATTTTCCATCATAATTTGAAAGCCATAAAAAAATTTGGCCTCCGTATATTGGACTTCACTAACGAAATTTTCTGCTAGATTCTCATTGACAATACCATCACTTGCTGCAAAAAATGCCAACACATGTTTTATAAAATGCTGCTCGTCCTTGGTGAGGTTTTTCCAATCAGTTAGATCTTGTGATAAGTCGATTTCTTCTGCCGTCCAAAAACTTGCTTCAGTTTTTTTATAGAAGGCCCAAATGTCATCATGTTGAATTGGAAAAATTACAAATCGGTTGGGATTTTCTGTGAGGATAGGTTCGTTTTGTGGATTACTCTTCATCTCGATTTCCGTTGTTAGTTTAATTAGTTAATAAGTGTTTTTTCGATGGGGTCATAAAAATATTACTTCTTTTTAAAGTGCAAAAATTTATTACAAAAATTTTGATATATAAATTTCTGTAATGCATTACACTTACATTCTCAAATTGTTAGTTGGGGTTAATATAGGAGGAAATACCCATATTAAGTATTAAACATTTTTATCAATTGATGAATCAAAATAAATAATAAATTTTCTTAATATGTCGAAAAAATATCCACATTATGTTGATAACTTTCACAAGCCTTTAGAATTCAACCCAATACGTAATTCTGTTTGATTAAATTGATGTGGAAAACCGAATGACCGTTCGTGAAGAAGTAACCGGATTACTTAGAAAAGCCGTCTTCTTCTAAAAAACCATACGAGCAATAGACTTATAATAATGGAAATAAACAGGATAATAAAGAAAACCATTTTGGATCCACCAGTGCCATCAAAAGGCAAGGAAATATTCATACCATAAAAACTAGCCACCAGAGTAGGAACCATTAATATTATGGTTACAATGGTAAGTCTTTGAATAAACGTATTCAGATTATTAGATACAATAGAAGCGTACGCTTCCATGGTCCCATTCAGTATATTGGTATATACATTAGACATCTCAAGTGCCTGGCCATTATCGATAATAATATCTTCGAATAGATCAGTCAACGCTTCATCATCTTTTATTTTGAGAAAATCGGTCCTTTTCATTTTCAAATTAAGCAGTTCATTAGTGCTTAAAGAATTTACAAAATAGACCAGGCTTTTTTCTATACGCAACAATTGTTTTAGTTCTTCATTTCTGGAAGAATCATATAATTCTTTCTCAATTAGATTTCTCTTAAGGTTCAATTTTTTCAAACAAGCAAGATAATGGTAAACATTTTGTTCAAAAATTTGCAAAACAAATCGCTCTACATTCGCAGGATCAAATCCTCTTACCTTGCCTTCAAAAAATCTGTTAATAATCGGATTTTCTTTTGCACATATAGTCAGCAAATGATCTTCAAATAATAAGATGCCTATAGGTACTGTAATATATATAGCTTCATTATCCTGATCCAATTCATTAAGAATAGGGGTATTTACTAAAATAAACCGGACTCCTTCCTCGCGCTCGTATCGCGATCTTTCATCTATGTCTAATGAGTCAATTAAGAAGTCAAGAGGAAAATTAAACTCCGTCGAAATTTGTTCTAATTCTCTTCTTTCAATGGTAGGTTCTATATGAATCCAGCAAGATGGAATTCGTTGCTCCAACTCGACTAATTTGCCCTGATCGAGTCCATAATAACGGATCATTTTCAGTGGAATTCATTTAACAAATAATTTCTATAATCACGAAGGCAAACATACAACAATAAGCCAAAAAACCCAGTGCGCAAAGAGAAAGAACAACTTAATTATCACGGCAATTCATATTAGCCGATTAGTTTAATTACACGGTGTTCATTTGATGAGTAAAATGTGTATAATATTGTTTATAAGCAAGATACTGTCGGTATTCTGGTCTGGAGTTAAAAGAATAGAAATCTTCAACGATTGCGGCCATCTGTTCAAAATTAAACTGTATAATCTCCGTATTAGTACGAGCCAATCGATATAAATTTTCCAGACCTCCGTAATCATATCCATGCTTACTCCGCTGAGCAATGAGCGCATGCAATAAATAAATGGACCCAAAATTTTGATACTGCCAGACATGCACCAATTCGTGCATCAATAATTTCATCTGAATATTATCCGCTGAATTAATCGTATTATAAGAAACATAAGCTATGCTCAATCGATTAGTTCCAACTTTTGCTCTTTCATCGATCATGATGATATCCGTTCGAAGTGAATCACCTAGTATTTGGAATACAGCGTCCTTTTCATTTGCATCTAATCCCCTACCCTTTTTTAATAAATCTACTACCACATTATAAAAGTCGCCTACAAGCAAAAGGTCACTTACTAATAAAGTGAAATCGCCTATCCCATAGACCACTTTCTGAGATAGCGAAGATGCATTAATATAAATATAGTAGTTATTACATATTCTAAAATGATTAAACAACCTGGATAGTCGTTTGGGATATGATGAAATTATCCACTGAAAACGAAGAGTTAGTATGCGCCATTTGCTAGTCAAAACGAATACTTTTGATTGGTGAAATTTTAGCTATAACTAAGGATGGGATAAGCAATGTAAATAAAACAACGATCAACACGATTCCATTAATAAATAAGACGGATTCGAAATCCAGATCAATAGGGGCGTAGGACACATAGTAATCCTCTTCATTTAATGTGATAATTTTAAATCTTTTTTGTACCCAAGCCAGTCCTATTCCTATCAGATTGCCAATTAGTAGACCATATAGAATCATTTTTGCTGCTTGATACAAAAATATTTTCCTTACCTGCCAATTCGTGCTTCCCATAGACTTAAGAATTCCTATCATTCGGGTCCGCTCAAGAATCATTATTAGCAATACGGTGATCATATTAATTATGCAGATAATCAATAATAGTCCTAGGATCAGGTATTCATTCATGTTTTGTAGTTCTAACCAATCAAAAATGTTCGGATACTTTTGTTTGATGGTTTGAGAATATAGATCAGCAGGCAAATTATCAAAATAAACGTAATCATTGATGCGGTCCAAGTCTTCAATATTATCGACAAATAGCTCAAAACCAGTGACCTTTTCCGGAGGTAAATCTGCTATAAACTGAGCCATTTTCATATCGATGAATGCCAGCTTTTTGTCGTATTCTTCCAAACCGGTATTATATATCCCTTTGACCAAAAATCTTCTTTTGTTCTCCCGGTCACCCTTTATGAAAAATATCTGGAATTGGTCTCCAATGGTTAAATTAAGCCGATCCGCGGTAATCTTGGAAATGATAATATCTCTAGAGGGAACCGAATCATTAAACGCGATCATCTCACCTTCCAGTAAATATTCTTTTAGCTTTTCCCAATGATACGCTTTATCTACTCCTTTAAAGACAATACCTTCTAATTGTCCTTCTTCAGCGATAATACCGGCAGTCTGAACATAAGGATATATTTTTTGAATACCTCCCTGCGTTCTTTTGGTTCTAAGCCATTTCAACTCTTGGCCAAAAATGGAAACTGGCTCTTCATATTCAAGATAAGCTATGGTGTCAAGCGCTGGATAGAAAGTTTGCTCGAGCTGAATTGCTTTAGATTCGATTACGCTATTTAAAGAAGGCGTATTAATATGAATATGCCCCCATAATCCAAATATCTTAGAACTTATTTCAGATTTAAACCCTTTCAATATTCCCGAGGCTAAAATCATAATGATCACGCTAAGAGAAATTGTAGTAATCGAAATGGATATGATCACCTTTAGGAAAGAGGAGTTACTGGGGATAGATAATCGATTTGCTATGTATCTTGAAAAATCCATTTGATTTGACAACTGTAATGTAACGCAATTATACTATTTTTGATGCCCATTAAAGTGATAAGATATTATTAAAAAAAGGAATTTATTATTCGATTCATAAATTTCTGCAAATCATAGCTATCTGGCATGAATTTCATTGAAGAATTAAAGTGGAGAGGAATGCTCCAGGATTATACCCCCGGAGTTGAAGAAATTTTAGACTCTAATAAAGTAACCGCTTATATTGGTTTTGATCCAACCGCTCCATCCCTTACCATTGGGAATTATGTACAGATCATGATCTTAAAGTTATTTCAATTGTCGGGACACCGGCCGATTGTTCTAATGGGAGGTGCCACAGGGCGGATCGGAGATCCTTCCGGAAAAGATAAAGAAAGAGAATTAAAGACCTATGAAGAGTTGGATCATAATTTGGAGGTTCAAATGGAGCAATTTAGAAAATTACTTGATTTTGAATCAACCGAAAACCCGGCCATTTTTGTCAATAATCTGGATTTTTATAAGGACATGAATGTATTGGAATTCTTAAGGATTGTTGGAAAAAATCTTACTATTAATTATATGCTTTCCAAAGAATCTGTCAAAAAGCGGGTTGAAACAGGTATGTCCTATACTGAATTCAGCTATCAATTATTGCAAGCTTATGATTTTTTGTACCTGTTTGAAAATTATGATTGTTGTTTGCAAATGGGCGGATCCGACCAATGGGGAAATATCACCTCGGGTACTGAGTTTATCCGTCGAAATGTAAAAGATGGAAAAGCATATGCCCTAACAACCCCTTTACTAACTCGATCCGATGGAAAAAAATTCGGCAAATCTGAACAAGGAAATATCTGGTTGGAATCATCCATGACCTCCCCATATCATTTTTACCAATTTTGGATCAATTCAGATGATCAAGATCTTAAACAATATTTTAGGTATTTTTCATTAAAAAGTAAAACAGAAATTGAATCGCTTGAAAATAAATATGGCAATGATCCTAATGCATTGAAGCGTCTTCTGGCAGAAGAACTTACTTCCCGGATACATTCTGAAGAAGATTATGCTTCTGTAATTAAAGTCACCGAGATCTTATTCAATCACAAACTATCCTATGATTTCTTAGTAGACCTATCCGAAAATCAATGGAATCAAATCGCACAAGAAGTGCCTTCCACTGAGTTGGACTATCAATCGGTTTCTCATGAAATCCCGGTTACAGATTTTGTATCTGAGCATACTGATTTATTTCAATCCAATAGTGAGGTACGCAGAGCGATAAAAGGAAATGCATTAAGCATCAACAAACAGAAAATTTCTGATTTTTACAAACCAATTACTAGACAAATCTTTATCAATGATCGATTTATGTTGATCGAAAACGGTAAGAAAAAGAAACATGTAATTGTCCTTAAATAATTTTTTTTAATTTTTTTTTCAAAAAATACAATAAAGGTTAGAATAACGCATTATATATGCATACATCCTTCCAGAATATATCCTCGTATAATTTTACTTAATACTAATAATGTATTAGTATGTTTACTTTGAAAATAATTTGATTACATTTAAAAGGTAATTGACTATAAAGATATTAAGTGCGCAATCACTTTAAAAATGCATCTTGGTACATAAGTTGGTTCAACAGTGGCTGCATATAAGATATGCAAGCCACTGCTTTTTTTTAGGCTTCTAAGCCACAAGCATGACTGTTTTGGTTATCTTCAGGACCAATAAAATTGGCTCAACACATACATAATTTTGAAAAAGCTTAAATGCATCGACACTTTTAGTGAATCTTTAAATCAACGACATAATCCTCACCCAAGTGTTTATTGACTTTTTTGATAATGGAATCCTTGTGATAATGTAATTCTTGCTTCAACGGTGCAGATAATAGTCTCAACACCATTGTATTTCCCTTCAGATCAACGGATTCGGTTGATTCCTTAATGAGCGTATTCATTTGTTTATTCCAAAATTGACGAACCAAAAATCTATAATATTTATGCTTAAATTTTTTTTGACCGGTAAATTGTTTGATAACCTCACGTATCGTTT
>JAHEJC010000172.1 GCA_024639065.1 Lewinellaceae bacterium
CTGCAATCCATTTATCTGAGAACAAAAATTTAACGCTTTGATTACCGATTGAGGATTAACAATTGCTGATTATAGATTTTCGATAAGTTCTATACGTACTTTGGATTTTTCAATGTTGATAAAGCCATTTTGCTCACCAAATTTAAGCACCATCATATACTAAAGAAAGCATCACATTCCAGACCACTGGATCTATCTGAAATCCATTAATTTATCAAAGATTTCATGGTTCTTTGAGCTATATTTGTATAACCGGCTATTTTGTAAACATATTATTGAAAAACTTTAAATTCTTCAACAATGTTCAAAGTCCTGTTGCCCATTTTTCTGAGCCTTTATACGGTAACTAATTTAAACTCCCAAAATAAAATATGGGACGAAACGGAAGCTGAAAAAACGGAACGACTCTCCTGGTGGACCAATGACCGCTTCGGGATGTTTATCCACTGGGGAACTTATTCCCTGGCGGGTCGACATGAGTGGGTAAAAAAACATGAACGAATACCGGATGAAGATTATCAAAAGTATTTTGAACATTTCAATCCTGACTTGTACAATCCCACCGAATGGGCAAAAATGGCTAAAGAGGCCGGGATGAAGTACGCAGTGATCACCTCCAAACATCATGAAGGCTTCACCCTCTTCGATTCAAAGTATACCGACTACAAAGCCACCAACACACCTTATGGGAAAGATGCCCTTAAAGAATGGGTGGATGCATTTAGGGCAGCAGGATTGAAAATAGGGTTTTATTACTCTTTGATTGATTGGCATCATCCTGAATACACAATTGATCGGGTACACCCTCAAAGTGCCACTACAGATGTGGAATACCGCAAACTCAATGAAGGGAGGGATATGGTTGTGTACCGTCAGTATTTGAAAGATCAGGTCACTGAAATATTAACTAATTATGGTAAAATAGACATTCTATGGCTCGACTATTCTTTCCCTGGAAAAAACGGTAAAGACAGAGATGATTGGGGTTCAGTTGAATTGATGAAATTAGTACGACGTTTGCAGCCAGGCGTGATAGTGAATGACCGTGCAGATTTGAAAGAATATGCGGGAGGATGGGACTTTACTACGCCCGAACAGTTTAAAGTTGCTGAGTGGCCTACTTATGAAGGAAAAAAGATACCCTGGGAAACTTGTCAAACATTTAGCGGATCATGGGGGTATTACCGGGATGAGCATACCTGGAAAGACAATAAGCAATTACTGGTTTTACTCATTGAGTCCGTCAGTAAAGGTGGAAACTTACTATTAAATGTTGGGCCAACCGGAAGGGGCACAATCGATAAAAGAGCACAACTAGCGCTTGAACAAATGGGAGATTGGATGCGCGTAAATGGTAGATCCATATATGGTTGTACAGCGGCACCTCCAGCATTCAAAGTCCCGGATCATGCCTTGCTAACTTACAATGCAAAAACCAATAGACTTTATGTCCATTTACTGGACTATCCTTTACAAAATTTTACGTTAAATAACATGAAAGAGCAAGTGAAATACGCACAGTTTTTACACGATGGATCGGAAATAAAAATAACTGCACCGAAAGGGCATTGGATCAAACAAGAATTGGGAGCAGGTGATATCAATCTGAATTTACCAGTGAATAAACCTGATGTTGAAATTCCGGTAATAGAATTATTTCTGCATTAAACGGGATTATACATAACATTGAATATTTCCAGGCAAAATCACCGGGAGCGGCTTACTTTACCTGCTGGACAAGCCAGCCTGGTTGGATTTTGACTGTAACTTCGAAAACCCAAAGAATAATTCTGGTAAAGCGATGCTTGCGTACGTCCAACCATTTGTTAGTATGCTTTGTTGATATCTGGAATGTAAGTTTAATAATCAATTAAAAGTTCGCTTGAAAAAAAACATCTCCATATTCCCGTTACAGCTAGTGGTTTTCCCATCTGAGCAGCTTAATCTGCATATTTTTGAGCCCCGCTATAAACAATTGATCAACGATTGTAAAACGCATAGCACGACATTCGGGATACCTGCTTTTATAGACCAAAAAATAATGTCTTTTGGTACTGAAATGCGCCTTAACCAAATACATCAGATTTATGAAGATGGTCGATTGGATATAACTGCGGAAGCTTTGAGTATTTTTCGGATCCATAAAGTTCAGGAAAAAATGGATGATAAACTTTACAGCAGTGCGCTGGTTGAACCGGTAATTATTGACTTGCAGCATGATGGTTCTTTGAATGCAGAGATAATTATTAAAATTAAACAATTATTCGAATCGCTGCGAATCGAGAAAGAACTTCCTAGTTCGGATCAGATTTTATCATTTAAGGTAGCTCATTTGATTGGCTTGAGCTTGGATCAAGAATATGAATTATTACAAATCAGAGACGAATTTAGCCGACAACATTATATTCTGAATCATCTGAATCAAATCATTCCGTTAGCGCAGCGCATGGAATCAATACGTAAAAAGGCACAAATGAATGGACATTTTAGAGAGCTGGATCAATTGGAGTTTTAAAACAGTGAAAAGGTAAAGGGTAAAAATGTAAAGGGTAAAAAGGTAAAGGGTAAATGGTGAATGGAAAATGGAAAATGAATTTCTACAAATGCGCTTACTCCTTCAATACGTCAAACATATAGGAGTACTTTATGACGAAACTACGGTTATAGATCAACCCATCATCCCGACTCTCGTTATAAACAATGAATAAACCTGTATTGGCTTGATTAAGCCAGCCGAAACGCATATTGGTGCTAAACACGTCCAGAGCGTCATTGTATTGAACTAATCCCTGAAGGTATATTCGCGGTGTAAATGAATAAGACAAACGAGCTCGATAAAGGTTAGAGATAAAGTCTCCATAGGGTAAATTGATGTCATTGAAGATCAGGCTCCATTGAGAATTAAACCGATCCCCCATCCGCCAGCGAATAGTGCCACTGTTTGCATATCTTTTACCTCCAAAAAAACCTCCCAGTATATGTCTTGTACTGATTGAAAATGGTTTGCTCGGATTGGTGATAAACACGATCTGTGCTTCACTATGTCGGTAAGAACCCTGTGGTACAATGACTCCTTTGGAGATCTCGAAGTCCTGTTGAACACCTTCCTCTGTAAAATTAATACCGGTGTGAACTTCAAATCCATTCTTCCATTCCCAATGATTATCCACATGCAGAAAATCAGTCTGATGAAATCCATCTATACCCCAATAGCCTCGATACGATACGTGAGGTCTCAACTCCAACAGTCCTACAACATCCTTTTTTGGGCGCCAGTGATACAAAACCCGGAATTCCGGTTTACGAAATGACTCTCGCAGTAAAAAGCCAACTTCCGGGTTAAAGCCTTCACCAACCTGGGTAAAAGCACCGCTAATTTCCCAATTGTTCCAAACGTATTCAGATTTAAGTTTAAAGGCCTGTTCGCCTTCATCAATGCCAGGTGTTACACTGTGGGCAAAAAATCCATCCACGATGGCTTTTTTCCCAATTCCCCATTTTCCATCGACAGCATAGGTATGATTATTATCATCGTCTTCATCACTAAATCCAAACCGACTGACTATAGCACCACCGATGAAAGATCTTTGGCCAACTTGATGATTTACACGAAGTGTTGTAAAGTTATTCCTGTCTATTCCGTCTTCAGGTACATCCTGGGTAAACATACTTAAAAGTCCAACATTGGTTTTATTTATTTTTCCGGATACACGTGCTCCGCCCAGGATGGGTTCGAGCTGCCCTCCCTCTCCTATTCCAATTCGACGGCTGAAGAATAGGTCCACTTCACCTGGACTTCCTATTGTAAACAATCCGGCATTCTCCAGAAAGAATGGTCGCTTCTCTGGAAAAAAAAGATTGAAGCGGTCCAGGTTTATTTGTTGCTCATCGACTTCAACTTGTGCAAAGTCTGTATTATATGTCAGATCCAAGGTCATTGAAGGGGTGAGACTAAATTTGAGATCGCCTCCCATATCAAACTTGTAGTCTGTTTCGGGATTTTCAACTTGGTAGTTTTTACTTGCACTGGTAATAGCATAAGGGATGATTTTAAGATTTCCGGGATTTTCTAATTTGAATCCCTTCACCTCTCCTGCCAGTGAAAGACGTTTCAGATCAAAACCAATGGGCATAGGCGCCCAGTAAGCAACTTCATTCGTTTTTTGAATGTTTCGTCTGAAGTTGATTCCCCAGGTAACCGCGTCGCCTGATTTGAATCGCAATGTTCTTATAGGAATCGCAAATTCTGCACTCCAACCGAAATCACCGACGATGGTTTTCACCTCCCAGGATGCATCCCAGTTTAGATTGAACCCCCCAATGGTTCCTCCTTGCTGCCGGTTGGCATTATTGTTTCCTTCTCCTTCGTTATCAACCTGTGCATCATACTCAATACCTATTGGATTGGTTCCAAACACAAAACCGTTTTGTCGATCATGATAGGTATCCAGAATAAAGGAAAATGCATCCGTACCTTCTAATGAAGCATCGCGGCGAGCATCGGAAACAACCAATTTATCCGGTTGAGCATCATGGCATACTGCAGCAATTAAGATGAACTTATCTGTGAATGCAATCCGGATATCCGTGCGTTCCGAAGCTGAAGAACCGGCATTTGGCTGAGTCTGTATCAGACCATCAAAATGAGATACATTTGTCCAGATCGGATCACTCAATACCTCACCATCGATCTCCGGGGCTACTGCTAAAAAAGTGGCTTTAGTAGAGGGCCGATCAAAATCAGAAAGCATTATTCCTCCGCTATTCTGGCCACTACTAGTACCATAGCTAAACAATATTAAAAGAATCCAAATTTGAGCAGCATTAAAATTCAGTCTCACCTAATTGAGGATTTAGTTTGTTCCTGAAAAGATACTAATGAATAACAATTTGAAAGGTATTATCAACCTACAATTTTAAATGAATCGATAAAATTATGGATGTATGAATTCACAAATAGAATCAGGAAGCTCATAAGGAAACCTAAACAAATATGAAAAAGGGTTGGATGGAATACGGACGATCTTACAAACTGAATACGTGAGCCACTAAGAACGCAAAAATAGGCTTACTAATAGCAGTGTAGAATCAGACAATAAGCGAAAATTTATGACCATGTGATTTGAAGGTATCACACCAGAATACTCAAATCTCTATCCTAGTTTTGAGATGTTGCTTCCCTATTAAATTTCAAATATTAATTACTCAACGAGGAGCTTTGAGTTAATTACAACCGATATCCTGCCTGCTCACTTCATCATTATTTGGAAAGCAATTTCCGGACAAAACTTCGTCCGGGACAAACCGATCAAATGATGCATCATAAAGTCCATTTTTAAGGAATGATACCAGATCATCAATTTCATTTTCAGCTAGATTAAGAGGCTGAAAGTTAGGTGATAATAGATTTGAAGGAATATTGGGATTTTCAGCTATACCTTCGTTGAAATATTCGACAACTTCCTTTAGCGTATTTTTACTGCTGCCGTGAAAGTAAAAATGAGCATCTCTTAAATTATATAATTGAGGAACTTTAAACTTAAAGGCGTCTCGATCATTATTAGTAAATCCATATCTACCGAGATTCTTTACATCTGATTCCCCCGTCGCCAGAGCACTTTGAATTTCATAAAGATCTTTGACACCAACGCTAATAAATTTATTTTCATTAAGTGCTGGTCCACTATGGCAGGAAGCACAATTGGCTTTACCAAAAAACAATTTGGCTCCTCTTTTTTCCTGGATACTCATCGCTCCTTTATTTCCTTTGAGGTACTTCTGAAAAGGCGCTTGACTGGTGATTAAGGAACGCAAATAACTACTTATGGCAAAACTACCTCCTAATTCAGAGTATCGTTCGTTGAGATCCATTTCAGGAAAAGCCTGGTCAAACATCTCGGTATACCCAAGACTATCCAAAACCCGCTTATTGATAATCATTCGATGGAGACCAAAATTTCGGATATTTTGCGTTTCTAATGCTTTATAACCTAAGGTATTTAAGGAAGAACCCGGTTTTTTATCCCACACTTCCTCCGTTCCAATATTGAGGTCAGCTCCGCCAAATTCACCACTCCAAAGGGTATTGGTAACAAAAGCTACATTTAAGACACTCAATGCCCTCAATCCTTGAGCATCAATATCATATTCATCATAGGCTTCTGATTTTCGACGCATTTCACCGTTGAATCCGAAACCGATTCCCCCATCAGCAATTCCTTGGAATCGACCGGGTGTGAATCCTGCTTCCGGAATATGACACGAGGCACAAGAATAGGTACCTTTTGCGGATTGGTCGAAAGGATCCAAAGCAAAACCTGTTTCGAAAAACATCATTTTACCGAGATCAATTTTTATTTTAGAGATCGGATTTGCAGGATCTTGATTGGGAATAAGATTATATTCACCATCATTCGGAAGAATAAAGTAACTGTGCGATCCGGTGACGGACGCTTGATCTATTGTCTCAAGAAGTTGGTCGTCTATAAGGGTCTGATCAATAATTTGCTCGTCAAGGCACCCAACGACACAAAAAACAAGGATTAATCCTAGAATAATTGTGTTTCTCATGTTCAAAAATCTCGTTGCCATTGCGAAAATAGTAATTGCTTTAGTTTTTTATACAGTAATCCAAAATTAAATTGTGTTTGCAAACATATAAAATTAAATTATAATATCTAAAACATTAACATATAGCCTTTTACATTTCTCTTGTGTTAAAGCTTATTACTACCACAACTATTTTATATTTTTGCAGCCAATGAATGGAAAATTACAAAGCCGGTTTTTACTCTTTTTAGTTTCAGCAATAATTATACCGCATATTCATGCCCAAGAACCTGTATTCCAAACATTCAGGGATACTAGAATCATTAATACCCAATCTATAGAAACCTTACCCAGAAAAGAACTGGACTTTAGAATTAGTCATCGCTTTGGAGATATGTTTGGCGACAACGGCGGATGGTCTACCCTGTATGGACTGGAAAATGCTGCAGATATCCTATTCGGCTTCGATTATGGAATTTCTGATTATGTAACCGTTGGAATCAGTAGAACTAAGGGAAATGGTCCTTTACAAAAACTGATCAATGCGACCATTAAGTTAAATGTACAAGATCAAAATGATCAAGGCACCAGTCCTTTTTCTATCGCAATAGTTGGCATGACTAGTTTTTCTACCATGGGCAAAAGCAGTAATCCGGAAGACATAAATTATTTCAATAGTTTTTTTGAACGCAATATTTTAAATGGGCAATTGCTCATGGCCCGTAAATTTAGTGATCGGTTTTCTCTGCAAATTTCCGGAGGTTATACCTATCGAAATATTGTAGAACCTTTAGATCAAAATGGACTAACCAATTTGGGTGTCGCTTTCAGATTTCAGTTATCTAAAATTTTAAGCATAGTAGGAGATTATACTGTACCGCTTTCCAATTACCGCTCCAGCGACAATGGATTTCACAATCCGCTGGGTATTGGATTTGAATTTGACACGGGAGGTCATGTATTTCAATTCAATTTCACGAATGCCCGAGGCATTGTAGAAACAGATTTCATTCCCTATACTCGAAGCAGTTGGGGGGATGGGGAATTCCGGCTGGGTTTCACGATTTCCAGACATTTTAATCTGTAATCCTAACTTTGCATACCGCACCCATATTTCTAAAACTTTATATTTCCAGTCAATTGTTGCGTAGGTTAAATTTCGTTATACTGTTTATCCTGTGAGCAGGGCTGGCAGATTTGAACGCATGATTAGTGTCAGATAGGCGCATGCACCTACCGCTGCACACCGCAACTTTATCAATAGATCCAAAAAATAAGCATAACACCAGACCACAATAGGCCGAAACGATTGACGCTTCGACCAGCATCATTGTAGCATAATTAAATCTAAAATAGACTTTATGAACAAATGCTTAGTCATTAAGTCCTAATTCATCGATCAGATCAATCCAAGTATGTATTTCTTTGTGAATACGGTCAAAGACTTCCCGATCATTTGCTTTTTCTTTATGCTTGATTCTTAAATCCTTACCTAAATTTGTTATCGCGATATATAACAACGACTGATCAAATTTTAAATAAATGGGTTTATGCAATGATTTTCGGATGTAGTGGATATTTTCCATCATGCCTGGATTAAGTATCATTTTGGCCTCTTCTGGGTGGGTAGAATAAACCACAAATTCTTTTTCAAATATCGGATCATCCATAGTAACCAAAGTAGCTCTTCCAAAGTGCTTTTGAAACCAATTGGCAAAACGTCCAATTAATTTTTCCGTTCTATCAGGCAGCACATAAGTTGCACCTTGCCAGTTTTGGAAAGTATCGGCCACAATAAATAATCCTGAGAATATTTGATCTTCATGTTTTTTACCGTCCCCATCCACATGTTCTTTCACCGCATCAAGATAGGATGCTTTGATGGATACTTTGCGGTAATATCCTTGAATCAAATTTGAACCTTCAATTTTATTCGGCTTTCGAGTAAAAAGATTACTCTTCACAAACTCACTTCTGGAGATGTGTTCAGATTTGTTGTACAGTAAACTAGGATCATAGGTAGAAACAATGGCTTGTACTATCTGAGCATGGAAATCATCCTTGTAATCGTTTAATTTCTTCAACCCTTTTGATTGTAATATTCCGATTACAATAAATGTTAATATCAAGACGGCAATAAGCCATACAAAATGAAAGGTCTGGGTCAAGTAAAGACTAAGTAAAAAGCCAGCCGCTACAATCAGCGCAATCAGCGAATAAAAATTATATGGTTTCTTAAATGCCAAAGCATTTTGTCGCTGATGTTCTAGTAGATCCAATTGAGGTCGCAATGTTTTATATAGTGACTCATTCATGATGATAAGGTTGTTATGGAACCAGGAATTGGACCTCTAATGAAATATATAACTCTGTTTTGAGATACTCATTGTTCATTTCTCTTATCTGAAAATATAGCAATTTTTAATTGAAAAAATTAATCTTTTTCAATCCAATCCATTTCTTAAGGCGACCAAGTCGAATGAGCCTTTGATGATATTTAATTTCAAGCCTTTGAGTTAAAAACGTTTTTTGTTCGATCAGTCTATTCATATTCAAAAGTTCAAAATCTTGTTGGTAAATCGGGGATTTAAGGTAAGATGTAATTCTCTCTTCGCTTTTGATTCGATCCTTACAATTTACAAAAGAAATAAACAGTTCTTTTTGCAGCATTAACCATTCGCTTGACGAGGTTAGGGAAATTTTGATAATTTTTTGTTCGATTAAATTTCTGCGTTTATTCCATAGGGCATACAATTCATTGATGCATTTGATCAATGTAATATTATGACGTATCAGATATATGCGCCAAAATATAAATAACCAACCTAGAAGAAATATAACGAACAGAGCGGTAATGAGAGCCATTGGTTTTCACGTTTAGTCAAGTAATCATTTCAGATATCTTAACATTTCTATAACATTCAATAAATCCCGGAACCGCTTAAAAGTCGACGAGTTTAATTCAAAATCAGACCAGAAGTATTAATTTGCTTTATTATGCAAACAATAAGCCTCCTATCCATCTAAAAGTGAATGACAAAATTTTTTATTCAATAATTTATTGTGCCTCTTGTTAGATTGTTTGGTACATTTAAAATATAATTAATGGAACCCTTGATAATTATTTGATAAAACCAACTAAAATGATCCTTCAGGAACTCAAAAAACAATTACAAGATCTTTATGATGGCAAGCCGTGGTATGGCCCCAATCTTAAAGATTCATTGGATTCTTTAGATGAGAATTGCATCGAGGAAATAGTAGGTAAGCATTCGATTAAGGATCTGTTAGCCCATATGATAAACTGGAGGCAATTTGTTATTGAGAAATTGAGTAGAAATGAGGCTTTCGAAATTGAAGCAGATAGTAATCAAGACTGGATGCCAGAAGAACTCCTAAGAGATATTTCTTGGGAAAATTTAAAAGAACTATTGGAAATAACCCAAAACAATTTGTTAAAAGCGATTGGTCAACTAGATAAAGAAATGTTAACTGAAACAATTTCGAGGGCGAAATACAGCTACCAATACTTGTTATTCGGAATCATTCAGCACGACGTCTACCATCTAGGCCAAATAAATATTATTAAACGCGCTTGGAAAGAAAAGGATTAAATCAAAGTCATCCACTCATTGTAAGGTTCGTAAAGACTGTCCTTCAATAAGCACATCCTGGAGTACAGCTTGGCCATCTTTTATAAATACCTCAGCCCACGCCTTTGAGGACCGATCATTCAATGCCTCAATATAGACTTCTTCAGCCTTTTCAGCTTGAAATTCTTCCAGGTAAAATCGATCAAATGGGTAATCAATAAACACTTTCTGAATCTCATCCGTCACGTTAATTCTATTTACAGTTACCTCCAAATAGTTTTGAATTGATTCAGGTTTATTTTTTGAATAAGATTGAATTTCCGCATAACCTTGTTGATTATTTATAATGATTACAAAGACTTGCTCCCCTAATATCAAATCATCTTCAACTCCGGTATCAAAATTATTATTTTCAAATTCAAGCGCAACGTACTTACCTCTGAATGGATCATTGGGATCTACAGGTGCTGTAATAAACTTATATAATTCTCCAGAAGATAGTAACTCATTTCGATCGAGGATCATTTTAGCCGGAATAAACCATTGAGCCAAAACCATAATTATAAATCCAATACTATAAGCACTATTTTTAATCATCTGCTTTTCTCTTTTTAATGATTTGATAGTTCGCAAAAAAGAAACCTAGTCCTAAAGCTACGAAGACGGTTCCACGCCAGACAAAGCTTATATTCGTATCGAAAAACCGGCAAGCAATCAACGCAGCAATCGTTAATAACCCAAAATTGAGTATTCCTAAATCTTCCTTATGAGCCCCTTCCCTGATGGTTAATACAGCAGAAATCAAAATGATTATGTTGGTTAGAATCATACCCAATAAAGTTGATAACAATCCAATACAAAAAATGCATGCAAAAGCTAAAAATAGCACGTGAAGATGATGAATACTTCTTATGCCCCTTGATTTGGTTTTCCATACCAGCAGGACAATACCGCCAAAGGTGAGCAAACATGCAACCAAAAACTCCAGGGATCTAATCGGCAAAAACGCTTCCCCCAAATCATCCCAAAACCATCTGAAACTAAGAAATAATAACACCCCAAAAGTCCCTAGCGTCCCAATAGTTCTGAAACCATTTTTCAAGAAAGATCTGTGATCAGTAACGATTTTTGAACTGGCCAATATAAAACAGCCAAATAAACTAAGATAAGCCACAAATAGGTAAACAGGTGCCTGATCACCTACAATCCCCAAGGTACAAACCAAAGCGAGTGGGATCACCCAATGGTGAAAAAGTGTGAAATTACTTTTTGGCTTTTGTCTTACTAAATAGTAATAATGTGGGACGGCTGCTAAAAATAACAGCCAAAAATAATGAGGTGATAATTCACTTTCATTCCAATAGCCCGTCTCACAAGCAAAATAAGTAATCCCGATCAAATAGAATATAGATGCCATAGAAGAATGCAATAGATAGATCAAGGGCCATCCTAAAATCATCCAGGTTAGCACATAACTAGCCAGGCTCCCAGGGATATTATATACTTGACTGATCACCGAAATGGTTACTCCTATCGATGCAAATAGAAAAATGCTAGATCCCTCCCCCCAGGCAACCGATTCATTCTTTTTTATTAAAACAAATCCGGTAATAAGCTGACCAATTAGTAAGGGTATAAAGCCGATAACGGTTTTTAAAAGGCGCGACATTTGGTCCCAGTTATGAGCGATAATTAACAATATTCCCAATCCAACAAGCAATGCACCAACGATGCCAAAGGCAATTATTAACTTCGACTTGGCGCCTGAACCTTTCGATTTATTTTGATAAAATTGAGTAATTTGATCAGCGACTTCTCTGGATATGATCCCTTCGCTTATTAATTCATCAAGATCTAAGGGGTGTTTTTTCATAACAACCGGGTAATTATTGGTTCAATTCAAACAATACCTTGATTCATCAAATATTCAATGCTTTAAATGATAGAATTATTGCGTGCCTATTATCTTCTCTACGGAACCTGGCCAATAATTTGTTATAATTTAGATAGGTGAAATTATAACGGGTTTATGAAAGCTACCATGATTATTGGATTAATATTTTCTAGTAGTCCTGTTATATCTGGACAAGATGATAGCACGCTATTGATATCTTATCTGGACATTGCTCGCCCTCACACCAGCAAAAATGAAATCCTAAAAATGGAAAATCACTGAATCTTCAGTTCCAGCATTATGATACCCCCCATCGGATAAAGGATACGTATTATGTAAATGCTTTGTCGCTAAAAGCAAGGGTTCTCGTCACACGGGGAGGGGCAAAGTGAATCGGGGTGAAGGCGTGATGAGCTTAGGTTGTGCATTTAGTTTTGCGGGTGTTTATGCAGTGATAATAGGTTTATGGTAGGTGCAGGATACTTCTACGGCTCAGTGGATGCCCTATTATTATCGTGCGTTAAAATCTGGTATTTCAAAACCCAAAGTGTTGAACCAAGCCCGTATTCAATACCTCAAAAATACAACGATTGATGAACAATGTCAT